>JAJRPU010000222.1 GCA_024280615.1 Bacteroidota bacterium
CCCTGTCAATGGCGAAGACAACGTGTAGTTTTTGAATAGCGACGTCGTGGATGGCTTGGTCATAAGCCCGTTGCAAAAATGTAGAATAGATAGCGACGACTGGTTTCATTCCTTGGGTGGCAAGCCCGGCTGCAAACGTAACGGCATGCTGCTCTGCTATGCCAACGTCAAATACCCGCTCTGGAAACTCTTTCATAGTTATGGTTAGCGAAGAGCCTGATAACATAGCAGGTGTAATGGCTACAATACGTTCATCTTGCTTCATCAGTTCAATCATAGTATGACCGAAGACGTCTTGATACTTAGGCGGTGATGGTTTGGTTGGTTTTTCCAGTGGTTCGCCAGTTTCTACGATGAACTTTCCTGTGGAATGCCATTTCACTTGATTCTCCTCGGCAGGTTTATAACCTTTTCCTTTAACTGTTTTGATGTGCAATAGTCTGGGACGCTTAATTTGCTTAAGGTCTTCAAGGATTTCCACAAGTCTGAGAACGTCGTGCCCGTCTTCCGGTCCGAAATATCTTATGCCGAGGGCTTCAAACAGATTGCCTCCTTTTAAAATAGTGTTTTTCACTTTGTGTTCAATAGCCGATGCTATTTCCTGTGCAGGAATTCCAAACTTTTCTTTGACCTTGCCAAGGGCGTTCCATAATTCGTTCCTGAATTTGTTGTATAGTGACCAGGTGGTCAGGTCCGTGAGATATTTGGTTATTGCTCCGACGTTGGGGTCTATGGACATAGAATTATCGTTGAGAATGATAAGCAGGTTGACGTCAGGTATAGACCCAGCATTGTTCAGTCCTTCATAAGCGAGCCCGGCGGTCAAGGCTCCATCTCCTATCACTGCTACTACGTGCCGGTCTATCCCACGCAGTTTAGAAGCTACTGCCATCCCAAGGGCTGCCGATATGGAAGTCGAAGAGTGCCCGACGCCGAAAGTGTCATATTCGCTTTCGTCCCGCTTGGGGAAGCCACTCAATCCGCCCAGTTGACGTAATGTCTTGAACTGTTCACGCCTTCCCGTTATGATTTTGTGTCCATAGGCTTGATGCCCAACGTCCCACACTATCAGGTCATGCGGGGTATTGAAAACATAATGTAAGGCAACTGTTAGTTCAACGACTCCGAGACTGGCTCCGAAATGTCCGCCCGTCTCAGCAATTTGATGAATAATGAATTCACGCAGTTCCTTACACAGTTGGGGCAGTTTGTCCTTGGATAGTTTTCTGAGGTCGGAAGGGAAGTTTATTTGTGATAGCAAAGGTCCTGCTTTTGCCATATCGTTAAAATTTTGTGTTGCTCTTATAAAATTAAACTCATTTCATTAGACTCTTATTGTGCAATAGCTCAAATTTTGTTAGGCATTATCGCAAAAGTTCATAATTTAGCAGTGTTATGACAATACTTGAAGAAGCACTTAATGACCTTAAGAGGAACGTTGCTGAACTGGGATGGGACGTATACCAACAGGTTACAGGGACCAAGCAGGCGTTGTTGAACTTTGACCAGGCACAAGCACGAATGGTCAATGAAAGAGAGAAATATATTGACGCCAGAGAGATCCAACTTGATAGGGAGTGCGAAAATATCCTTGCTCTTTATTCCCCTGTTGCAACAGACCTCAGGTTAGTAATAGCGTCTTTGAAGATAATTCTATACTTAGAACGAGTTGGCGATAACGCTAATAGTATAGCTAAATATGTTCTTCAAACAGAACAACAATTCCCTGAAGACCTCCTTGAAGAACTCAGAATACCTCAATGTTTTCAGACTGCAGAAAAAATGGTTCAGCTTGCTATTAAGGCTTATGAAACAGAGGACACTTCTCTAACTAAGGAAATTTTTGAGCTGGATAGCAGTGTTAACGAAGCAAACAAGAAAGCAGCAGAAAGATTGGAAAACCTTGTCAGGAAGGACATAGATAAATACCTGCATCCCGGACTATATGCCCTTTCAACAGTCAGGAAACTGGAACGGATTGGAGACCTTGCTAAAAACATTATGGAAGAAGTAGTTTTCTACATAGAAGCCAAAATTGTTAGGCACAAAAAGAAACTGGAAGGCGAAAAATGGAAAAATTTGTTTAAGTAAGGGGCAAATAACCATAAAGTAGAGGCACTGAAGACACAAGATAGGAGTAGGAAGATAAAAAATTTTTTTTCGCATAGTTGCATAAAGTAAAATTCAGAATTACACAGAGTATAGAGAAGAGAAAAGACTGTTTCCTTTACCTGACTTACGACCTCAAAATCTGCACGAACCCCGCTACTGGTAAGGGATAGATGCATATCGCTTTGTGCAAGTTACTATGACACATGTGCTAAGTGTTTAGTAATATCAATCATTTCGCAACTGTTATGCATACAAGATTATGATGAATTATTTAAATCTTCAGTTTCGTATTGTTTGGACAATTTACCCTACTTTTGTGTAAAAGATTAAGCCATGAACAACATAGACCCAGATGCAAAACCAAGATACTTCCTTGAAAATCTTAAGAAAAAATCAGGTAACAATAAGGAATACGGCTATTGGTGGATAACTAAACGATGGTGGAGCAGAAAGAAA
>JAJRPU010000009.1 GCA_024280615.1 Bacteroidota bacterium
GCTGTTTCCTAAAAGCAACCTCAAATGATTGACTTAAATGGATATAGAGCATTAGTTGGGGGGGCAACTCAAGGAATTGGGAAGGCAATAGCCATTGAATTGGCACGGACGGGGGCAGAAGTCTGGATAATTGGAAGAAACGAAGATAAGCTTCAAAAAACTATTAACGAGTTAAGACAATATGGCAAAGTAGGGGAATACTTAGTTGCTGACTATGACTTGCCTGCCTCGGTTGCCTCAGCAATAGACAAATTCTTTATTCACCATCCCGGAAAAGTTTTTCATATTCTAATTAACAATACTGGAGGACCACCACCCGGTCAATTACTTGAGGCAGAAGTGGACCAACTGATTAAAGCATTTAACAAACATGTTATTTCGTTTCACACTATCACAACTCGTTTGGTAAAAGGTATGATTACTGCTGGATATGGCAGAGTTATCAACATAGTTTCCACATCTGTTTATGAGCCCATTCCAGGACTTGGCGTTAGCAACACTATCAGGAGTGCAGTGGCTTCATGGGCTAAAACCCTATCCATTGAACTAGCACCTTTTGGCGTCACTGTAAACAATATTTTGCCGGGATACACCCGAACAGAAAGATTGACTGAGTTGGCGAAGTACATAGCAGAGGACAAGGGTAAAACATTGGATGAAGTCTTCAAAGAATGGGAGTCTAACATTCCGATGGGAAGGCTTGCTGAACCAAGAGAAATTGCTTATGCTGCCGTGTTTCTGGCGTCACCGTTGGCATCGTACATAACCGGCGTGAGCCTTCCCGTTGACGGCGGCAGAATGAAGAAAATTTAAATCAATGGCGGAAAAGCTACTTGTTGATAGGACACAACTTGCAACTATAGTTGAGCGTATTGCGTGGTCTCTAATGGAAAGATATTATCCATTCAGAAACACTTTATTAATAGGGCTTCAACCCAGAGGGGTTCTCTTTGCCCAACGTTTGATGGAAAGACTCCGTGCCATAGCCCCTGACTTCCCTCCCACTTTCGGCACACTGGATGCAACACTGTTCAGAGATGACATTAGTAAACATAAAGGAATTAAAGTTCCTTATGATACCTACATTCCGGAACCTATCCAAGATTCGCAAGTCATTCTCGTTGATGACGTGCTGTTCACAGGCAGGAGCGTCCGGGCAGGCTTAGACGCACTCTTTAACTTAGGCAGACCTGCATCAGTCAGATTAGTTGTTTTAGTGGACAGGAAACACAACAGGCAGGTTCCTATATGTCCAGACATAACAGGCATTGAAGTTGAAGCAATGGCTCAAGAAAGAGTTAAGGTCCTGTGGAGCCCGCCAGAAGAAAGGGAAGGAATATGGCTCATCGGAGAATAGAAAACACAAATAAAATGATTTTAACAGTCATTGTTAAGCCCAACTCAAAAACAGAAGGAATTGAGACCATAAATTCAGATACAATAAAGGTAAAAGTCAATGCTCAGCCTGAAAAAGGAAAGGCAAATGAACGAATTATTGAATTGTTAAGTAAACACTATCAAGTTCCGAAATCCAACATTGCTATTTTGAAAGGACACACTGCAAGAAGGAAACTAATTGCGATAGAATTAAACCCTTCAAATTGAGAAGTACCTATTTTTTAAGATTTTGAGGGAGTTGCTTGCCACCAATTGTTCAAGAGCGGTTGTGATGACTTGTTCGTTCATTGGGATTAGTTGACCTGCTATTTGCGCTGCCGTCATGGGTCTCCTTACGGTTTTCAGCAAGTTGAGGATTTTCTTTTTAGCGAGGGAAACGTTATTGAGGCAATTGTCGCATTTATTACATTTTTCTGATGCATCTTGCGGATTGAAATAGGTAGCGAGATGTTGCATTCGGCAGTTATTTAATCCATATGCAAAATGTATCATCCATTTAGCCCTTTTCTTCTTAAGGGAATAGATTCTTCTGAGTTCTTCCACTGGAAATGTTAATTGCGAGGAAGGAACTCTGTCTTTTAAGAACACTAACATTGTTCCCTGCTTAGGCGGAATATATTCTACTATGCCGTATTTATGCAACCTAATGAGTGCTTCATTGATTGCTTCTGTGCTAGTGCTTAGCCCCTTAGCCAGAACTCCAAGTTTCAAAGCCACTTGTCGGTCCATAATGCCCGGATTAAGCCGAACCAATGTGTCAATCAATCTATCCCATTTGGGATGCTCAACCCTGAATTTGTATAACTCTTCCCGGGATGCAGTTATCCTAATGTATGCATTTGTTTTTATTTCATCTTCCTGTTCAATATATCCTGCGATATTGAGTATCTTCAATGATTCCAATAATGTAAATGGATTGACATTAAACTGTTGTATAAACTTTTCTGGGTTAAATATGAATGCTTTGTCCTGTCCTTCACCATATGATATGTTTAGATGCGAACACAAATAGTCATATATTTTCCTGACTGTATCTAAATCTGGTATGTTATTGATTTTTCTGAGTAGGTCTATACGTGCGTTTTGCGTGGCATATAAAATAGCGTAAGAATGTTTCCTATCTCTGCCTGCCCGTCCTATTTCTTGCAAGTAGGCTTCAGGGTCTTCAGGCAGGTCAATATGCATCACTATTCTGACGTCTGGTTTGTCAATGCCCATTCCGAATGCTGTTGTGCAGACCATCACTGGCACTTCTCCTTTTAACCATTTGTCCTGTTTCTCTTTTCTTTCTTCCCATTTTAAGCCTGCGTGATAGAACTCAGCGTTCACGCCATATTTCCTTAGCCATGATGCTAATTCTTCTGTTTTTGTCCTGCTGCGTGCATAGACCAACGCACTCCCACTCTTTAAGTTTTTCAGGACGGCAAGCAAGTGTTCATACCACCACGACGATGAAACAACCGATATGCTTAAGTTCTCTTTGTAAACAGAAGTTTCAAAAACTTTATATCCCTCTCTGAATTTGAGAGTGTTAATAATGTCTTGTTTGACATGCGGAGTTGCCGTGGCGGTAAGTGCTATAACAGGCACTTCAGGGAATGCCTCTCTCAGCAAGGACAGTTTCTTATAAGCAGGTCTGAAGTCGTGTCCCCATTGGCTGATGCAATGTGCTTCATCTATGGCAATTAAGTCAACCGGAAGGTTTTCATACCATGGATGGTCGCTAAGGACGAACCGTTCCGGCGATACATATAATAGTTTGATTTCCTTGCGATAAGCCTTATGTAGGATTTCAGACCGTTTTTTGAGGCTTTGTCCGGCGTGTATAGCCGCGGCAGGAATACCCTTTTTCTTAAGGCTTTGAACTTGGTCGTTCATTAGAGCAATCAAAGGCGACACAACTATGGTTATTCCATCTTTGAGAAGTGCTGGAACTTGATAAGTGATTGATTTCCCGCCGCCCGTAGGCAGAATGCCAAGAACGTCATTTCCCGCCAAAACGGCATCAATTATCTCACGCTGTAATGGTCTGAAAGATTCATATCCCCAGTATCGCTTCAGAACAGTTAGAGGACTGAGCAATTCTCTATTTATTTACGAGGAACCCAAGGTTTTTCGGATTTGCCCTTCTTAAAAAGAATATGCCTTGCAAGAACAAACAAGTAATCAGAGAGCCTGTTTAGATATGCGATAGCGGGCACAGGTAACTCATCGTCTTGTAATGCACTGACCACACGGCGTTCCGCCCTGCGACACACTGTCCGGCACACATGAGCAACAGATGCTGCTTCATCCCCACCGGGCAAGATAAACGTTTTTAACTGAGGAAGTTCGGCATCCATCTGGTCTATCCACTGTTCAAGGATGTGGATTTCCGATTCATCAAATTGAGGCAGTTGTAATTTATCTCTTTTGGCAGGGTCTGTGGCAAGCCATGCCCCAAGGTCAAATAGTGTGCTTTGGATTCTGTGGATTTGTTCTGCATATTCGGGGGCTTTGTCTGCAAGCAATCCAAGGAAACTGTTTAATTCATCCACTGTGCCATAAGCCTCAATGCGAATGTCGTCCTTGGGCAGGCGTACCCCTCCGAAAAGCATTGTTGTACCCTTGTCTCCCTTTTTGGTATATATTTTCATTGCTTAACGTAATTTCCTTATAAAAATAGGGTTTATAAGCCTAATAAGATATGCGAGTAGTGTGGGCTATTTTGGATTGGGGGTTCGGACACCTAACCAGAAGTTTTGCACTCATTAAAAGAGAGTTTTCTAATGCGGAAAATATCATTATTGCCCCTGAATCTTTTCATAGATGGCTTTCCAAACGATTGGAATATGAAGCTGTAACGATTCCTCCGTTAAACATTGATTACAAACTTGGTCCTGTGGGTTCAACAGTTATTAACCTTCCTGTTCTCGCCGTCAGAAGGAATTTTTATCATTATTTTGCAAAAGCAATAACCAAGAAATTCAAGCCTGATTTAATTATTTCCGACAACTGTTATGGATTTCATACCCCACAAGTTCAATCAGTGATAATTACTCATCAAATAAACATTTCCGTTTATGGCTATCCGCTGATAGAGAGAATAATAAAGAAAGAATTAAGTTTTTTTGATGAGATATGGGTCCCTGACTTGCCTGAATCCCCTGGATTGGCAGGGATACTGTCTCACAAAACTGGTTTATCACGGATTAAATACATAGGTCCTTTGTCCCGGTTCTCACAGTGCAAGGAAGAAAAAAGCGGTGACTATGGTCTTGTGCTAACAAGCGGGCCTCCCTCCTCACGGCAATCAATAGCAATTTGGAGTAGTAAATGGCTGATGAAAAAAGGTATCAAACCCGTGATTATAGGGCATACTGTTAAAGGCGTGAAATCAATTCCAGACCCCGATGACCAAACATTAAAAAAAGTGATATGCCAAGCACAGGTTGTTGTCGCCCGTGCCGGCTACTCCACAATCATGGACCTTTGGAACCTCCCAAAGAAGGCAACTTTAGTGCCAACCCCCGGACAACCAGAACAGGAATACTTAGCCAGACACGTGGCAAGGCATTTTAAGCTATTCTCACATAAAACAGAGTCGCAACTGGTCAAGGAGGTTTAATGATTACAGGGTGCAATAGACCAAAGCATATTTTAAAACTTTAATAACAACAATATCAAAGAGGAATTTGAGCATAGTGTTTTCCGTCTAACAGTGTTCCATTTGCCTTTTTTGAACGCTTTACTCCATCTTCTCCCCATGTTCCCCATTGCTTAAAGAAAAACTTAACTCCTTGCTCTTCACATTGCTTTTTTATATTGAGAACCCATTCTTTTTTCATCGGACGTGCCTGGGGTCCGGACTCACCACCCACAATCACCCAATGAATGCCATCCAAATTAATAATGCCCAGGTCACTAAGTAGTGGCTCACAGGATAAAAAGCGAATCCTTGCATTTATTTGACGTAGCAAATCTATTCTCTTTTTGTATGCTTTGCTCTCTACAGTGACACCTAACCAAACATTAGCAGGAACACTATTACCTCGCTCTAAGAAGTAATCTTTCATTATTTCTGCTCGCTTGGTCAGTATTTGGTAAACGTGGTGAGGAGTTCTATTTATTATTTCAAATACTCTGTCAATAAATTCCCAAGGGCACTCTTCATGGAACAAATCACTCATGGAATTTACAAAAAATATTGTAGGTTTTTTAACTGTGAGAGGATATTCCAATCTATGAGGTAAAATGCGAAACTTGAACCCATCTATGTAATCCTTATGTCCCATTGCTTGCAAACGACGGGCAAACACTTCCGCATAACAATATTTACACCCAGCACTAATCTTCGTACATCCTTTTGTAGGATTCCATGTCTCTTGCGTCCATTCTATTTGTGTACGTGCCATTTCTATTGCTAAATTAAATCAAAACCTTTATTCAAATCTTAAGTACAAAGCAAACATCAGGGTATTTGCTCTCCATTAAGTGTGTTATATATTTTGCTATATCTGAAGCAATAACTTGGGCTCTCTTACTATTATTATTAGCACAAAAGAAATGTAACATAAATTTATATTGTCCTGACGTCTTATCATACAAAACAAGAGGAGGTATTGTGATGGGAAATAAATTACTAATCTGCTCTTGAATTAGATGGACAAACTTTCTTATAAACGAATACTGGTCCAGCCTCGCTCTTATCAGTTCAGTCCTATTCTGATTATAATTGTCGGGTTTCTTCATACTAATTGGTAGTTGTGGCTGCCTCACATAAAAATATTTTTTAATATACTCTTCTGATACTCCTAAATAACGTTCAAGAGTCTTAATGATTGCTTGACTATTCCGCTTATAATCTCTACTTAAAAGTCTTAACATAAAAGAACTACCTACTGTAAGTAACCACAGATCTACAGCCTCTGTGTTTGCTATTGCTTTTATAGTTTCCCATGAAATTTCTAATCCAAACGGATCTAAAAATATAATGCCCCTATCACGATTTTTCTTCCAGGTGCTCAAAATTTTTGGAATATGTTCATTAGCATCTCCCTTAATAAACTCAATTATGCATAGTTTATTACTAAACTTTTTATGTACAGTGTGTTTTAATGATTCAATATTGTTCCTATTTTTGTCAATAAAAACAAACTTGTTTATCCTATTATACTTAAGTGCTAATAAAGGTGAACCTACCATATCATCTGGCGATTGTCCATCCCCTGCAAATCCATCTATATACCATATCTTGAACCCTTTATTTTTCATTACCTTAGTATATGCGTCCAAATACCTATCAACTACTTCTAACTTAACCTTTGTCCATAGACCACCCCAATTTTTCCCTTGTTTTGCCTCCATAAATACAAAGTTAGATAAAGTTTATTATTTTTGTAGTATAAAATGTTAGAATAATGAGACCTAAAAAATGGAAAAGTGAACAAGACATGTATGAATCTGTGAAACAAAGCCTTGCTCAACATTTCCCCAAGAGAGAATATTTGGAATATTAAAGAACAGCCCACAGGAAAGTCGGGCACATACCGTTCATATTTTATAGTTTGGAGGAAAACTAAACACCATATAGAAATGATTCCTGTCTAGGTTAAAAATACCGTAAAACTTACTAAGAGGCATATAGAACAACTAAACAGATATAGTCAGGCATTGAGCGGAAAAAATGTAAAAATACCAGAAAAAATCATCTATGTACCCAAAGGATGTGACATTTCCATCTTAGATACCTTGGAAACACAGATTCCCATTAAGGTGTATGAAATTTAAAGAACAGATGCTACTAATTACACTATAAACAAGCCTTTTTCTAACTGGTCATAGAGTTGATCTATATGTTTTTGCAATTCAATAGTCCTCACTATGGCAGTAATGATTTTCAAATAATGCATAGGGTCAATTTTCTTTCCTTTGCGGTCCTTTAGCCATTTGCGTAGCACTTGATAACCGCCGATGTAGAAGTTCCACGCTTCCTCAGATACAGGTGCAAAATATTGGTCTTTGTTGATATAAACCCTTTTGTTTGTTGGGTCGTAACTAATTTTCTCTACTATGTCGCTTCCACGACCTTCAAACTTATCCGCAGGAGGATGCAACAAAGGGCTTTTCAATAGATGCAAGTCTGCTAACTGTCGTCCAAATTCAGCCATTTGCTTAAACAAATCAACATTCTTGGTAAACGGAATACGTGGAAAATCATATTTTAAAAATTCATTGTAACGTTCTCTGTAAACATTGCTATATAACACTGCATATATGTAATACAGGACATCCTCTGGATTGATAGAACCATAATTTTTCTGAAGTTTCTTCCAAATCTTTTCATCAATGTTAGGCTTTGGTCCATTGTTTCCATTACTCCTTGTAAAACCGTTGTTAAATAAGTCATTTTTAATTGGATAAATATAGAGCGGACATATAAGCCCACCTCCTCTATAGAAAATGTTTAAGTCCACTATTAAGTCTGAAATGAAACATAAGTTCCACTGCCAAAAAGTTCCAACAACATGTCCTTGTCGTCCCACAATTAATGCTACATTTTCTCCAGCAAGCATATGGAACATAACTTCTTTTCTTGGTCGTTCGTGAAATCCATTTGCCGTTCCAGTGTAATATGTGTATCTTATATCAAATGGTCTATATAGAATTGGCACAATCTTTTCCTTATCTGGATTATTAATATCCTTCTGAAATTGTTCCAATCTACTATCGTCTTTTATTCCTGTGAGTTTCCTAAGAACACTACGTTCTGCTTTACTGTATGTTAATATTGCGTTCCACATCTGTTCTGGACTCTCCTTTATTGTTATCTCATCTCTTGCAGTTACTATTCCAACACTGTGCAAGGGAAAAACTTCATTTATGCCTTTCCATTTATTGTATCGCTTCATAACAGAATCATCCCTTCTTATAAAGAAGTAAAAAGGAGATTGAGGTTTGATACGTTTATAGTGCTTTGTATTAAACTTTTTCTTAGATAGCCATTGATATTTATGTTCTCTTGTTCCGTATAGGTCAGCATAGAAAACCTTGGCATCCTCCTGACTTTGCGAATATTTAACAAATATACCTATAGCGACCCCCTGACGTATATCAAAGACATTCTCATCTGGCTTGCCATCTGGGGTTCTTTCTTTTTTTAGTGAATTCCCATGCAGGTTGAGGATATATATTTCATCAAAAGTTTTCAAGAGGCTTTGACGCATGCCCCGAAATGTAGGATTATCCAAATAACTGTGATTTGTGATCATCGCTACTATTCCTTTCCCATGCTTATTAATCTTCCACTGTGCAAAGCGAATAAACTTAACATAATCATCTTGTAACCATTTGGGGTTCTTTTCAGCAAGCGGTTCCCCATCCACTTTGTAATAACCTTGCAGTCCGTCAATGTCTTCCTTCAATAATCTGTCAATCCATTCATTTTGGTTCGCAGAATGCCCACTATATGGCGGATTGCCCATAATTACCAGAATGGGCACCTCCTGTTTTATTCTCAATGCCTCTTCGCCCTCTTCACTAAGCAATGGAAATAACCTATTTTTCTGAGGCGGATGTATCTCTAAGGCGTTGGTCAAGTACAGTGGAAAGCGCTCATTCTCCCCCAACGAATACCTATACTCTTCCAATGTGAAACTTGCCTTAATATGTCCTATCACGTAAGGTGCCATCATCAACTCAAATCCATAAAAATTGTTAAGTATATGATTCTTAATCGTTTGATTAATGAAACCGGAGCCATATGTTTGTTCCACAGTCTCTAAGGCTCTGTGTATTGCTTGAGCAAGAAAAGTAATGGTTCCAGCCGCAGGGTCTAATATCTTAACATTAGAATCTGCCAACCCGTCCTTGTTATTTTTATCCTGCTGAAACACTTCCCGCAACAAATAATCTACTGCCGAAATGATATATTTGACCACTGGCAAAGGCGTATAGTAAATGCCCCTTCGTTCCCGCAATTCAGGGTCATATTCCGCAAGGAAAGTCTCATAGAAGTGAACTATAGGGTCATCATCGCCCCGAGAAGCCCTGTATTGGTGTAGAATAGCATTCACATCAGTGTTGCGAAGAACGTCAATAATATCCTCAATAATCACTTGAATGCTTTTAGGTAGGTCTGCCATCACAGAAATAAACTTGAAAAGCTCATAAAGAACGCCTATAGATTTAGGAATATACTGGATTGCCGTAAGACGTGTAAAATTATCAGGGTCTTGGGTTCTCATACGTGCAGCAAACAATCCATAAGTTAGTGTTTGAGCATACATATCAACAAACTGCTTATCTGATAAGCCGTGAACTAATTGTTTTTCTACAACGTCTTTTAAGCCCTTGAGATAATCGTTCTGTTTCAATTCTGTTGTTAGAACTTGGTCCCTAAGAAACTGCGTTTTATAGGCGAGAACTCTTGCCAACTCTTGGGCTGACCTATAAGCAGGCGTTGAAAATGAAAGGAAATCTTTCAATAACTTCCCGAACTCACTACTATTCTCAATGGGTGGCTGAATTTTATTTATAAATAATTCTTTTCTGGTTATTGAAACTGTCCTTACCAGTTCTCCATTCCTAAAAAAGTAGAAATTTAAAAAGTCAGTCAAAATAAAATTTTGGAAAGTTGCCCTATATCTTTCTATCTGCTCTGCGTGTATCATGTTTTCAAGACTCGGAACGTCTGGCTTTTTTGCCTCTATGTAACCTATTATTCGTGCATGTCCATCCCAAATGCGAAAGTCTGGATTCCCTGCTTCTGTTTTCTTAGGTAATACAGTGATATCTATTTGTTCATGCCCGAGTGCCCTACCTATCTCCTCAATCAATTCTTTTAATGCTGGATATAGGCTCTCTTCACGGGCATCCCGATGCCATAAGTCAAATAGGGTTTTAACATATCGTTGCAAGACACTTTCCATTGACATCAAACATAATTTTCAGATTAAAATTAGCGTAATGATGTGACATAACCTTAAATAACTCATCAACAGGAATTTTTCAAGGAAGTTCAATGACCCTGAAACGAGAGGGTTTGCCCTCTTTGCTGTTCCAGAACATTTGCAAAACTGTTGATACTTTTTGAGGACCATATTTTCCTGCTGCCCCTGGGTTTACATACCACATGTTGTAGCGTTTGTCGTGATAAACTTTTAAGACATGGGTGTGTCCGCAAATGAGCATAAATGGTGGGCTTTGCTTTAGTATCTGCATTATTTTGTGGTTGTATGAGGGTGGCATTCCGGCGATGTGAGTGATTAAGATGTCTTTATCATCAAGTTGGAATCGGTCAAATTCGGGCAATTCCTGTCTGATGTCCCAACCGTCTATGTTTCCGAAGACTCCCCGAACTGGTTTTCCTGTTGCCCTTAACTCATTCAGGATGTCCCATGTGCCCCAATCTCCTGCGTGCCAGATTTCATCTGAGGACTGGGCGATGTCAAAGATGTTGGGATGCAGGAACCCATGTGTGTCTGATAGAATAAGGATTTTACGCTCCATTTTCCTCTGGTTTAGAGCATCTATAGGACACATAGCGAACAGAGAGCAAGAACCCGACGAAAAAGAAGTAAATCCAGACGAGAAGCAAAATGAATGTACTACCTGAGCCGTATAACGTCCATGTCCTGAAAACTTTGGAAACGTAAATGTTGAAGCCGCCCTGAAGGACAACTAACCATACTATCCAGAAAGGCATCACTTCAAAAACATACCTGAAGCATTTGGTTCTGAACACTGTTAAAATAAACCCCATGAAGAGGGTTGTTAGAACAACCACAGGAATACCTACACTTATTATGCCTTTTATATTGCTGTCCATAAAAGTGATGTATGCAGGCAAAACAACTATGGTAACAGATGCGATTATTACCGCAATTAGTTGAAATAGTGGCATTATCAAAGCCCATAGCCAATCTTTATATTCGCGCAATGTGTCCTGAAGACATATCATTTTTATTGACCTGCTCAGAACAAGGTTGAATTGCCAAGCAATAACATAGGCACTCATTAAGGAAATGATGCTGGCAGTGGCACTGTATCGTCGGGCGTTGTTAAGGGCTTCTTGAATAGCATTCTGGACTTCCACAGGCAACAGGCTAATTGTTTTTTCAATAAAACCGATGTCAAAAATAGGAATGTAGATAATGATAACGATTATTATTATCAAAAATGGTGCAAGCATCAGAATTGACCAATAGGACAGACTGGCTGCCAAAATGGAAATTTGTGGTGTGAAAAACCCAAGAATCTTTTTGAAACTGCTTTTCACAGATGTCATCACAATAACTTGCGGGCTTCTTCCTTAAGGAATTCAATGGCATTTTTTGTCGGATGTTCTTCGCTTTCCATATAAAGTTTAATAATCATGTTGTGATAGTCTTTTGCTTTGGCTGTTGCCGGAAGGGACTTCAATGCCAGATTAAGAAGGGCAACCACTTTGTCCCGTGCCGACAATACCTCTTCCCAAGCGGCTGATGAGACATAGACCTGCTGGCTGATGTTATGTTCCAATTCGGCATTAATGGTATTTATCATGTTCAGGTAGTGCTGTCGGGCTGGAACGTTTGGATTGGTCAAAAGGCGTTTTGATAATGCAAGTGGATTAATCCTTTCAAGGAAAATGACCAGTCGCTCATAGGCTTGCATACGCAATGGAAAACTCAGACGTTGCCGCTCCTTGACAAGGGAAAACTGCTGCATCTTTTCTGTGTGTTTCATAATCCTAAAAGAGATGAACCCAAGTGTTAGTATTGCGAAGAAGGCTATTCCCCACGCAATTATTAATTCCCAACTCATTTCACATCTATTTTAGGACACAAGTCGTTAACTGGACATTCCGAGCATTTGGGATTTTTAGGTCTGCAATACTTCCTTCCCAACTCCTTAGCAACATGAGTGTATTTAACCCATACTTCTTTTGGTAGGACCTGCATCAGGTCTTGCTCAACCTTGTCTGGATTTGTGTGCTTTGTTAAACCGAGTCTGTAAGAGACCCTTGCAATATGGGAATCCACTTCCAGTCCTTCCACTATACCCATTGCATTGCCTAAGACCACATTGGCTGTTTTCCTGCCCACTCCCGGCAGTGCAGTTAGTTCCTCTATACTCCCTGGAACCTCTCCTCCATGCTTATCAACCAATTGTTGGCTTAATTTCTTAAGACGTTCTGCTTTGGTTTTAGACATATTGATTTTCTGAATCAAAGATTGGATTTCTTCAACAGTTGCCTGTGCCATTGACTTAGCATCTGGAAATTTCTTAAACAATTCAGGTGTAACTTCATTAACTCTTTTATCTGGAGTTCTGGCTGCGAGGACAGTGGCAACCAACAACTCAAAAGCATTATTAAAATTGAGAGTCAATTTAGCGTCTGGGAAGACTTCTACAAGCCGTTCAAAAACCTTTAGTGCCCTTTCCTTTAGTTCATCACTGCTTTGCAACATATTGCTTTAAATTTTAAATTTCAGTTCAAAAATAAAATTTCTTCCTGGATTGCTTATTCCTGACGCAAAACTTCTCCAATGAAGGTCAAATATGTTGTCAATTCCCACGTAAATAAAGGTCCTGGCAGACATGGTTATCACAAACCCCGCATTAAAAATGTTCACTGCTGGCAGTCCATAATCGAGAGCATATTCAAGATTGTCTTCACTTCCCGGATTATATAACGATTTAGGTTTAGCGTCCTGCCAATACCATTCAATGAGCATGCTTATCTTGTCTCCCAAGGGGAAGGAAATTGAAGTTAGTGCTGTGGCTGGCGGCACGTGAGAGAGCGGAACAACTGACCCATCTGCCAAAACAAGTGTCCCTTGAAGGAACCGTCCTGATGCAGAAATGTCCACATTGTCCCAAGGACGGACTTTCAGGGACGCTGTGAATCCAATTGCTTCGCCACTCTGAGCATTTGTAATGTAATATACCTGACTTGGTTCGCCTTCATATAAAATGGAATCATTGCTTGCAACGGCTGTAATCCTATTCTTTAGGACCTGATAAACTGGTGTGAATTTGATATAAAAATTCTTAGGTTTGACAATAATTGGCAGTTCCCAAGAGTGCACTATTTCGGAACTTAGATTCTGAGAAGGGACGAAGACAGTGCCTGGTTTTGAATCAAACACTTTGGCAAGGTCGTCAATGTTGGGGAACTTAAATGACCTGCGAACCACTACGCCCGCCTCAAAATCTGGTTCCTCATACATTAGACCAATGAAACCTCCCCACGAAGCAAATGCTTTGAAGATTCTATCTGGCAAGAAAGGATAAAATACTTTTGATTCGCCCATATTGGCACTTATGAACGCTCCTCCAACGACAAAATTGGTGTAAGCCTTCACATTGCTTGATAAATCGCTTTTCTGCTCAAAACTTATATGTGAGACCAAAACATTTGTTCCCTGCTGTGGGTATCTGGTTGGTGCACTACGCCTCATTTCTGTAGATATGTTTTCCTGATAAGATTTTGAAAACACATGCTCAAACCTATTTATGACTTTTAAACCTCCGCTTTGTAAAACTTTACGGTTTATGCTGGCATGTGCCCCCACAACAGATTCAATTTGATTCCAACGCCACGAATCGTTAAACCTTCTTCTGTGACGGCTTTCCCTATAGAAAAATGCCATTCCTTCAATGTACGTCCGCCCGTTGATTGAATAAGTGTTTTTTACTATGCCCCAGAGGTGTGGTCCGTAATACCATTCGCTATACTTGGGCTTACCTTCTTTCTCCAGAGTCAATCTGTCATATCTGGGAATGTTGCTTGTCGCTGTTGCGTATGCCCATAGGTCATTTTTAGGAAATCGTTTTCTGAAGAATGTTGCCAGATGTTTGTATCCAGATGGTTTCTGCATGAAAGGATTCATGTTTGTGATAACATAGTCTCTGTCTTTTGAAACCACATACCAGTTTCTAAGCCATTTCTCACCACCTTCCGGAAGGATTTTTCCTGCCCTGACATCTCCGTAAGTAGTGAATGAAATCCCTGCAAATGTTGAATCCCACAACACATTGGCACAGGTGGACCAATTCCTGGTTGCAGTCTCCAAATGGTTGATTACTTCAACATATTTACCTTTAGGTGCTTTTAACTTAAAGTTTATTGCTCCGCCAAGGGCTTCATTATAGACTGACCCGCCCTCCGAAACCTGCACTTCTTCAATAAAACACGGACTCCAGAGTATAGAATTTTGCAGGTGTCCACTTCGGAAAATGGTCATGTTAAGTGGAGTTCCCTCTGCTTGCAGCAATATTCTGTTAGCCTCAAACCCTCTAATTATAGGGCTTCCGCCTCCTGCCTGCGATTGCTGGGTATAAACCCCTCCTCTGCCATGAAGCAGTTTAGCGATGTTTGAAGGGTCTCCCGGTTGGGCAAACACGTGGTTTATGTAAGGCAAAGGTTCCTCCCTAACAATCTTAATGCTTATTGTATCCAAAATAACAGGTGAATCAACCTGAGATATACTCCCATTGCTAAGTGCCAATCCCAGAATTAGAAATAACATAGCAAATCAAAGATATGCCCAAAAATAAAAAAGGGGCGCCCCGAATTGGGAACGCCCCCCATCCATTGGTAAATTATTGTGGTCTTTGGATTAATACTCAGGCATTGGTGGTGTGGTGTTCTTTTCCTTTTCGGGCTCTTCGGCTACGGTGCATTCAGTGACTAAGTACATTCCAGCCACTGAAGCGGCGTTCTCAAGGGCTGTCCTTACTACCTTAGTTGGGTCAATAACACCTGCTTCCAGCAGGTTCTGGAACTGTCCTGTTTTGGCGTTGAAGCCCCAGTCCCCGTCTTTCTCTTTAACCTTCTCTACGATTACAGACCCTTCAAATCCAGCGTTAGCAGCGATTTGTTTCAAAGGTTCTGGTAGTGCCTTCTTGACTGTCTCAATTCCGAACTTCTGGTCTTCGTGCTCCACTTCCAACTGCGTGGATTCCAGTTTTTGAAGAGCTCTTATGTAAGCCACTCCGCCACCGGGAACAATTCCTTCTTCAACGGCAGCCCTTGTAGCGCTGAGAGCGTCTTCAATCCTGTCTTTCTTTTCCTTCAGTTCCACTTCGGTTGGTGCACCGACATAGATTACAGCAACGCCGCCAACTAATTTAGCTTTCCTCTCTTGAAGTTTCTCTTTGTCATATTCGCTTGTTGCCTTTTCAATCTCGGCTTCAATTTGCTTGATACGTGCCTTTATGTCTTCTGGGTCTCCTTTACCACCTATTATTGTGGTGTTTTCCTTGTCAACAACGACCTTTTCAGCACGACCAAGCATATTTAAGTCTGCATTCTCAAGTTTGTAGCCCTGTTCTTCAGAGACGACCGTACCACCAGTGAGAATGGCTATGTCCTGAAGCATTGCCTTCCTTCGCTCACCGAACCCAGGTGCTTTGACTGCACATACTTTCAGGACTCCACGCAACTTGTTAACAACGAGAGTAGCAAGGGCTTCTCCTTCCACGTCTTCTGCAATTATAAGCAACGGTTTGTTTGTTTGAAGAACTTTTTCAAGGATAGGCAATAGTTCTTTCATATTGGAAATCTTCTTATCTGTGAGCAAGATATATGGGTCTTCCAGAACGCACTCCATCCTATCAGGGTCAGTTATGAAATATGGTGACAAATAACCTCTGTCAAATTGCATACCTTCCACAACGTCAACATAGGTTTCCGTCCCCTTGGCTTCTTCAACTGTTATGACACCCTCCTTCTTAACTTTCTTCATTGCTTCGGCGATGATCTTACCTATTTCTGGGTCGTTATTGGCTGAAATGGTTGCAACTTGCTCAATCTTAGTGTAATCGTCACCAACTTGAATAGACATTTCCTTCAAGGTGTCAATAACAACCTTAACTGCCTTGTCAATTCCTCTTTTAAGTTCAATTGGGTTGGCACCGGCAGCAACATATTTCAATCCAGCGTGAATAAGAGCCTGAGCCAACACACATGCCGTTGTTGTCCCATCACCTGCAACATCTGCTGTCTTACTTGCTGCCTCCCTAACTAATTGAGCACCTGTGTTCTCAATTGGATCAGCTAATTCAATTTCCTTAGCAACAGTAACACCATCTTTGGTTACATGCGGTGCCCCAAATTTCTTTTCAATGATTACGTTTCTCCCCTGTGGTCCAAGGGTTACCTTAACTGCATTGGCAAGGGTATCTATTCCTTTGAGTAGTTTCTCCCGTGCCTCTGTATCAAACAGTATGATTTTTCCTGCCATGGCTCACTTGATTTTTTAGATTTTTAGTTGAATTTTAATTAAAAAAATGGCGATTATTATTCTTCAATGATTGCGTAGATGTCTGATTCCCTCATTATGAGGTATTCCTCTCCGTCAATTTCTATTTCAGTGCCGGCGTATTTACCAAAAAGGACTTTTTGTCCCACCTTGACAGTAGTTGGTTCATCCTTTTTACCCGGACCAACAGCAACGACAATTCCTTGTTGTGGACGCTCCTTAGCGGTGTCTGGAATTATAATTCCTGATTTAGTTACTTCCTCTTCAATGGGCTTGACCACCACTCTGTCGTGCAATGGCTTGAGCCCCACTTTGGTTTGAACCTCCGTCATAGCTCATTTATTTTTCATAGCAATAAAATAACAATTAATGTGCCAAGGGAAACATTAACGACATAGTTGCAAGTTATATGACACTATTGCAGGGATGAAAATGCAATAATTACATATCATTCTGCACCTCTTGTAAGATTCTTCTACCTTCGTCAGTCAGAATTCTTCCTCTTGGTGTCCTGACAACAAGTCCTTTCTGCAATAGGAATGGCTCAATCACTTCTTCCAGAGTAGCTGGTTCCTCCCCTGTCAAAGAAGCAATAGCATTTATTCCAGCAGGTCCCCCTTCAAAATGGTCCATTAGAGCTCTAAGAAACTTAATATCTGCTTGGTGCAACCCTGATTTATGAATTCCCAACTTTTTCAAGGAATCCATAACCAATTGTTCGTCAATAATTTTTGTATTTCTAACAGTTGCAAAATCTACCATTCTTTTCAGTAAATTCAAAGCAATACGAGGCGTTCCCCTACTGCATGATGCAAGGATTCCTGCCGCTACTTCAGTAATAAACACTTTGAGTTTATCTGCAGCTTGCAAAATGATCTGTCTAAGGGTGTCGTCATCATACAAAGAAAGGGAAAAGGTTATTCCGAATCTTGACCTGAGGGGACTGCTTATCAGAGCTGGTCTGGTGGTTGCCGCCACCACCGTAAATGGAACGAGAGCAATTCTAATGTTTTGTCCATAGGGACCACTCTCAACCACATAATCAACTACAAAATCTTCCATTGCTATCATTAGAACTTCTTCAACAGACTTGGGCAATCTGTGGAATTCGTCAATAAACAAGACGTCCCCAGACTTCAGATTAGTAAGTGTTGACAATAAGTCAGCTGGTTTGCTTATAGCAGGTGCATTAATTGCGACAAAATTCGTTCCCATTTCCTTAGCAATGAGTTTTGCCAGTGAAGTTTTTCCCGTGCCAGGTGGTCCAACAAGTAAAATATGGTCAAGAGGACTTTTCCTTTTAAGGGCAGACCGAATAAACACACGCAAATTACTTATGACATCAGGAAATCCGATAAATTCATCTAACGAAGCTGGTCTGAACAGGTCCCCATTAACAAACATATTACCTTCGTGCATCTTTACTAAATTAGTGATGATATGTTGAACGAAAATCAGGAAAGGGAATTAACATATCGGGTTGCACTAAGATATGCTGAAGGCATAGGGAATCAATTGGCTCGCAAGATAATAGCGTCACAAATATCTTTAAAAGACCTGTTTGAGGGCAATCCAGATGCCATAACTAAACTGTTGAATATTGAAGGCATAGGCAAAAGCACTCTAATCAATTTTGAAAAAAGTGTCAGACAGGCTATTGATAAAGCCTTAAATGTTCTCACAGATTGTCAGAGGAACAATATCAATATAACATTCTTTGACCAAACGACTTATCCTCCCCTTCTGAAACATTGTGATGATGCTCCTTATGTGCTATGCTACAAAGGAAATACTGACTGGTTTGACTTGCCCTCCATAGCTATAGTAGGCACAAGACGCCCAACTCCTTATGGCATTGCAGTAACCAAAGAACTTATTGAAGACTTGTCTTCCGTAGAGCCTGTCGTGGTTAGTGGTTTGGCATACGGGATAGATAGTATTGCCCACGAAGAAGCCCTCCGCAAAAACTTAATTACTGTAGCTATTTTAGCACATGGACTTGACATTATTTATCCGGCTGCTAATAAGAAATTGGCTCATAAAATAATTGATTCAGGTGGGTGCTTAATAAGTGAATTCTTCCCGGGTGAGAAGCCTGAGAAAGAGCATTTTCCACGCAGAAACCGTATAATAGCAGGAATTTCTGAAGCCACTTTGGTAATTGAATCAAAAGAGGATGGCGGTGCCATGATAACGGCTCATTTTGCCTTTGACTATGGCAGAGAAGTTTTTGCTGTTCCGGGACGCATACACGACAAAACATCGCAAGGATGCCTGAAACTTATAAAGGATAATATCGCCACTGTAGTAATAAATGCCAGAACCATTATTGAAACAATGGGGTGGGAGCAAAGAAAACAATTAAAACAAAAAACCCTGCTATTAACTCCTGAAGAACAAGTCATTTACGACTTACTAAGAGCCTCCAACAACCCTTTATCAATAGAAGAAATTAGTGCTGCCTTAGATAAACCTATTCCACAGATAATAAACACTCTCCTTATGATGGAAATGAAAGGGCTAGTTAAATCAATGCCGGGACAGAGGTTTTCATTGTAAAACGCTTCTTCTATTGTCTGATAGATTCATATAGATTCTGAAAGGCATCCACTAGCGCTTTCCAAGAAAATCTTTCTTTCTCCTGTTTGACCCCTTCTTTTAGGTGTCTTGCTAACTCTTCATCTGTGAAAAATTTATATATTGCTTTTGCTATCTGTTTAGGGTCTGGTTCAACAACCAGTCCTGACACTCCGTCTGGAACCTGTTCCGGCAGTCCTCCAACATTAGTTACAACCATTGGTTTTTCATAATGATAGGCTATCTGTGTTACGCCACTTTGAGTGGCTGACTTATATGGTTGTACGACAAGGTCTGCGGCACAGAAAAAGAGATGTACTTTATCATCGGGAATGAAGTAATTATGTATAATGAATTTATCCTTTAAGTTCAGTTGGTCTATCATTTGGCGATATTCAGGTTCGCTATTAAAGTAAAATTCTCCTGCCACAAGGAAAACAACATCTAGCTGATTTAGAGGGGGTGTGGCAGCGGCTTTAATAAGTAGGTCCAAGCCTTTATACGGACGAACAGCCCCAAAAAATAAAACTATTGGCTTGTTCTGAGGAAGATTTAGAACTTTCCTTGCTTTCTCCTGTGGGATTGCCGACGGATATATATCCAGGATAGGGTGAACAGCATATTTAATTGGCTTTGAAGTTAGTTGTTTTAGTTTTGATGCCGATGCTTCGGACATAGTGAGGAATCCATCCATAGCAGAAATGAAATATCTGTTTAGAAACCTATCCATAAAAGATGGTTCGTGAGGGAAGGGGTTGTCCACAAAGCCAACTTTCAAAATTTGTTTCTTGAGAAGCCGTGCTATCGTGCCGTATGACGGTGCCAATTGAGGAATCCAGTATCTAAAAATAACCAAGTCTGGCACAAGCCTGTTTATTTGCCTTGCCACACTGAGCCAGTTGAAGGGATTAATCGTGTGGACCTTGCGTTCAATGTGTATTGGATACAAAGGTGGATTTTCTCTGAACTGTGTTTTTCCGGGAAATAAAAATTGTGGATAGAGAAGTTTAAAAGTCCAGCCTTTAACATTAATCCCCTGCACTTGTAGTTCATATAGAAACCTTTCGCCAGTGACTGTGATTCCTCCTCTATAAGGGAACAGCGGTCCGATGTATATTGCGTCCAATGCTATTTTTATGGTAAAAATAGGTAAGTGCTCACTGACTATATGGCAGTTTAACTCCTATTTTTTCCAACTTTAATTTTCTTTGGTTGAAGTCAAGGGAAGAGTCAACAAGTATTTTCATTATTTCAATTTCTATTCCTGATAAGTGGTCAACCCTTACGATTAATTCTCGGCGGCGCTTACCGCGACTGTCCTGCCAATACTTAACTAACCATTTCCACTCATATATCCGCTTTGCTTCCTTCTTCCTGAATGTTTCAACGCCGAAACGCATTGCTATGAGTCTTTACCTCTGTTCATCTTAACAATAAACTTTGGGAAGTAGGTTCGGTTAACAAAATACAAAGCCCGAAAACCCATAATCTGTCTCTTAAAATCATTTGTTACTTCGCATAATGAGGTTAGAGGTGCTATTTTAAGCACAAATTAAATGTGGGTCGTATCTTTGTAGGAAAATGAGTTAATTAATGGATAAGAAGAAGTTGGCATTGCGGATTGTTAATATAGTGTTAACTGTTTTGGCAATATATTTGGCTTATGCTCTTGGAAAAACGCTCATTGAGCCTGTTAGGGCACAGAAAATAGCGAAACAACGATATAAAGAAGTTATTCGGCGGTTGGAAGCAGTTCGCGAAGCACAAATGATTTACAGAGAAATTCATGGGAAATTTGCTGAAGATTGGGATTCTTTAGTGCATACTATCAAATACGACACTCTCATTGAAGTGAAAGTCATAGGCAACCCGGACGATACAACCCAGGAAGTTACTTATGATACACTATACATACCTGCTATAGAAGCCTATTATGAACGTCTTGGTGATAACAAAATGGAACCCGATTCATTGCCGTTTATACCATTTAGTGGTGGCAAAAAGTTCCAACTGGCCGCTGGATTTATTGAAAAGGGTAGGGTGAGGGTCCCTGTGTTTCAGGTTGTTGCCCCTGATACTGTCTTCCTTGCAGACCTGCCCAGAGACTATATTGATGAGGAACATGCATTGATTCTCGGGTCCCTGACGGAAGCCACATACACTGGAAACTGGCGCTAATGTAATGTTGCAACGCATTCAATCTTTTGTGCACAAGAAGTTTAGAAAGGCAGAACCTAATCGGTATTCCATCCTCTGGGCTCTCTCAGGACGATTGGTAATTGTAGAGTTTTTCAAAGATGGGATTCCTGCACGGATAGAGGAATTGAAAATGCTTGAACACAATAATATTCCTGACTTATGGTTTGATTTATCAAAGGAAAGGCAATATGCCCGCCTTAGGACAGTGGTTAACAGCTCTGAGCTGTGGCTGAGCACTTGTCAACCGTTCAAAGAACCTTATGAACTGCTTGAAATTGATTACAATCGCTTATTAAGCATAGGACTAAAAGAGAACCTGTGGTTTTATTTCATGGTTGATGACTCATGGCAGCATTTCCGTCAGGCTGGAATTGTAATCACACATATTGCCGAACCCTTATTTAAAATATCTGTTCAACATATTGGAACACTTGTTTCATACTTAGATAGCCACTCCCTATGGATAGCAACATTCAATAACAAAAAGAATTTGTTTTTCTTCAATCAGTTTGAGGTTTCTGATAAAAAAGACTGGATTTTCTGGCACATTCACATAACCAAACTTCTTAAGTTACAGAATCTCTTTTTGCCGATGGGAGCACGTCAAGAGTGGGTCAATGACCTGAAGCAATATGGAGAAGTATTAAATGTGCCTGTAGCTATCAAATCGCGACAATATGAACCGAATGTTCCTGTGGAACGTTATGTTCTAATGCTGAATTTCAAATAGATGCGAATAGTTAGTGGACGCTTTAAGGGAAGGGTGTTTCATCCACCTAGGAACATACCTGCTCGTCCCACGACTGATTTTGCCCGAACAGCTCTTTTTAACATTATGGAAAATTATTTTGATTTTTCAAACCTGAATGTTCTGGACCTATTTGCTGGCACTGGTTTCATTAGCTATGAGTTTATTTCCCGTGGCGTGCCATCAGTAATAGCAGTTGAAAAGGATAAGCGGTGTGTAGAGTTCATAAAGAAAACTGCCCGAACGCTGGGTGTTTCACAACAGCTGAAGGTAATAAAAATGGACGTGTTTAAATTCCTAAAAGGCTGGTATGGAACTTTTGACATCATTTTTGCTGGTCCGCCCTACCCATTATCTTCTGAAATAAGAAAGATATATGACTACGTCTTTCAATATGAAAGGCTTAGTCCCGAAGGATGGCTTATAATAGAACATGACAGACGTGTGGACCTGTCTAATTTGCCACATTTAATTGACCAGAGGCACTATGGTGCCAGTATTTTCAGTATCTTCGCTAACAAATAACTTTTTTCACGAATCTTTCAAACTGTCTAATCATGCAGACAAGAGTGTTGATAGTAGGTGCTGGAGCATACATTCCTGACATTCGCATAACCAATGATTATTTTCTAAGAAAAACTTTTTATGACAAAGAGGGTAATCGGATTGTACGGCCAGGGGAAGATATTGTCAAGAAATTTGAAGACATAACAGGGATTAAGGAAAGGCGATATGCTCATCCGGAGGAAGTTACCTCTGATTTAGCAACAAAAGCATCTATTCAAGCCATTGAAGATGCTCAAATCAAACCGTCGCAATTGAACTATGTTGTTGTGGCACATAATTTCGGTGATGTAAGACCTGGTGCTGCTACTCTTGATATGGTCTCTTCATTAGCTTCCAGAGTAGCAAAGAATTTGGGGATAGAAAATAATTCACTAATTACTTATGATATAGCGTTTGGGTGTCCGGGCTGGATTGAAGGTGTTATTAATATTCTTAACAGGATTAGACCTGGGGAATATGCCCTTGTAGTAGGGGCAGAAACTCTTTCAAGGGTTTATGACCCTTATGACCGGGACAGTATGATTTTCAGCGATGGTGCCGGAGCAGTAGTCCTGAAAGCAATTGAAACCGATAGGGAAATTGGTTTTCTGGGATGGGAAAGCAGGTCCTATGCCGGTGAAACAGTTAACTACCTGTATATGAGTCCCTCTTACAAAAGAGACCATGACCAGAGCAGATTATATATGCACATGGAAGGCAGGAGAGTGTATGAATTTGCATTAACTAAGGTTCCGTCGGCAATAAAGAGTTTGCTTGACAAGAAAGGCTTGCATTTGAAGGATACAAGTATGCTTCTCATTCATCAAGCAAATGCTAAGATGGACCATGCCATTTTAAAACGCCTACTACGCCTTTATGGAATGAAGAAGCCTCCTCGTGAATACTACATGCCTATGACCATTCAAACCCTTGGAAACAGTTCAGTGGCAACAATCCCTACCATGATAGCACTAATTAAGCACAAGCAACTTCTTCCTTACGAATTTGAGCATGGAGACATAGTGATTATGGCATCCGTGGGTGCAGGAATGAATATAAATGCTATGCTATATAAATGGTAGAGCTAATTTTGTAAGTCTGTAGGCTACACGAGCTTTTCCAATGCCCTCAAGACATCATCATAATTGGGTTCTTCAGTTATTTCTGGAACTATTTGGATATATTTAACAATGCCGTCTTTATCTACAATAAATACTGTTCTGGCAAGGAGTCCTGCTAGTGGTCCCTCCTTTATTTCAACTCCGTATTTCTTTTTAAAATCGCCATATCTAAAATCTGAAGCGACGGTTAGGTTATCAATGCCTTCCGTTGAGCAGAACCTTTTTGATGCAAAGGGAAGGTCCATTGATATGACTACTGGAAGCGTCCCTTCTTTTCCTGCTATCAATTCATTAAAGCGTTTCGTTTCAGTAGCACATACTGGAGTGTCTAAAGAGGGAACAGTAATTAGAATCTGAACTTTGTCTTTTGTGTTCCCAACCTCAATTTCCTCCAATTCAGTAGTTACAACCTTTGCTACCGGTGCCCTATCCCCAACCTTCAATTCAAATCCATTTCCAATCGTGACCGGCTGCCCTTTGAATTTTACTTGCATAGCTAAAATGTATTTAATTTAATAAACGTTTAGCAGTGGAATCTTGTTGCACTTGCCATCAATGCATACAATTGCAGTATTTGTTGGAACAGCAATTCTATTAGATATGGACGATTTTATAAGTTTCCCATCTGCAGAATAAAAACTCACTTGTTTTTCTGACATACACATTAGGAAGTCTCTCTCAAAAACACAGTCGGAGCGACTGAAACCAAAATCAACTGTTCCTGCAACAACAGAACCAACGACAAAGTCAATTGTGTCAATATCTCCATAACTCAACCTAACTTCTTGAGAATAAAAAGTATCTGGTAGTGCTACTGTTATTTTGTATAATCCTGAATCTGTAAAGCCTGCTTTCACCACTCCTGATAGGTCAGTAACTCCATTATAAGGCGTAGTGGGAGATAAAATTCTTACGCTAATGTTTCCAGCTGGGGTTCCATTCACAGAATCCTGAAATACCCGAACATACACTCTGATAGCTGGTTTCAAATCAACCTTAAGCACAAATAACCCTTGTTCCATATCTGAAGCGATGAGTATGCTATCGTTAAAGAACGGATATACTCCCCAACAACCCTTAAAGTCAGAAGAACTAAAGGGGCTTGTATCGTACCAGGCTACTTCAACGGGTAGCTCAGGCACTCGCACGTCTGCTATCACTACTCCATCTGTGTAGTAGGAAATGTAAATGAACCCTTCTTTATAGAACACGTTATGGGGGATAACAGGATTGCGACTTGATTTGAACGTAGCGACCAAGCGCGGAGTGCTTGGATTGGAAATATCATAAATTCCTATTGGTGCTCCTGCTATCTCATCAGTTGTGAACATATATTTACCGTCGTCAGAAATCCAAACGTTGTGTGTAAATTCTTGAGGAGTGGAGACACTGCCCAAATAAGAAAATGAATTTGAGCTGGGATTGAACACGGACGCTGCTGCTAATCCAACATATAAATGACCACCCCAAACAGTATCATTCCTGACGAACCCATCGTGAATATATGGATTTATCCCACCCCCTATATTATAGTCCGTAATGAATTGTGGACTGTCTGGGACAGATAAGTCAATCACATAGTTATTTCCCGGGGTTGAGCCCCAAAGCCAAGCCCTTCCTTTCTCGTCAATGAAAATGTTGTGAGCACTTTCAAAGCCACCAGGAAACGTATTCCGATATCTAATAACATTACTGTCGACAAGAGAACGCAAGTTAACTATTTGTAAACCAGAGCTTGGTTCACTACTAACACTTTCGTGTACTATATACAAACGGTCATTCCATACTTTCATATCTCGCCAGATAACTCCCGGTCCCGGAATTTCGCCCCTTAAGGTCGGATTAGTTGGGTCAGTAATCTCAAATATGTATGTTCTGTCCCAACCTCCAACGAAAGCAAATCTTCTTCCTGAAATAGAGTCTTCCCAACCCCATATATCACTTGCGTAAGGCAACGAATATTGGCTCATAAGTGTAATGTTCCAAGAGCCGTCTTGTGAAAAGGCTACAAAACTATTGATTAAAATAACAAAAATAAAAAGGCATCTAATCATGGACTAATTTAGGGCTAATTTAATTCAAACTTAAGCTATTACTATTATCCAGCAAAATTTAACGGTGTGTCATTATTGTTCGTACTCGTCCTCATTAAAGAAGAAGTCGTCTTCGCTAATGTAATCAGGCCAGATGTCTTCAATCCCTTCGTAGACCTCATCGTCATCCAGTTCCTGTAGGTTCTCAATGACTTCCAGAGGAGCCCCTGACCTAATAGCATAGTCAATTAGTTCCTCCTTAGTGCAGGGCCAAGGAGCATCCTCAAGGTAGGAAGCCAATTCAATTGTCCAATACATGGCTTTGGGATTTTGTCTGTTCCTGATAAGGAATGTTATTATCTTTACGTAAAGTTCCCGCAAAAGGTTTACTCTCTAAGGGTCAGTATAGAGCTGTTCATAAATTTCACGTTCCCATTTTTCCAAGTTGGCAGGAGTAAGTAAAACTTTTATTGACTTTATATGTGAAGCATTACCAAGAGGACATGACAACCTTAATAAACAAGGTATATTAACACAAGAATTCAGATTTCTAACTCTACGTCCAATAATATCAACAATCTCATTTATTTCACAAGATGTTAAGTCATAAATATTCGGTGAAATGACACTTGAAACAGTATCAGAGTCTGAGCTTATCACGAACACCTGATTGCAAAATGTATCAACATAACACATACTAAAGCCGTATACACATAGTGTTCCTGATTGAGATATGCAAATTGTGTCAGAACTCCCCAAAACATTACCATTAAGTTGCCATTCAACAGAATCAATATTGTTAGTAATTGCGATATAACATTTGCCGTCAGAAGTGAGAGCAGAGAAGAACAGTCCTCGTTGATATATTGAATCAGATACAATAACGCTATCAGCAAAGAGACAGCCAAAAGTATCAACAACCCAGACGTGGTATATTCCTTGTGTATCTACTTCAATAAAATACGTAGTATCTCCTGTGTTCCAGTGGTAGCTAACAAATCCGGAACTTGCTTGTACTATAACAGTATCCCTTTCACACTTTGAAACGTAATCTTTAAAAATAATATCATTTGGAATAGGATAGTAAAACACATTCACTGTGTCATAAAATAAGCATCCAAACGAGTCGATAACCTGCACAATGTAGTCCCCATGAACAGTTACAACAATTTGCTGCGTAGTATCTCCTGTGTTCCATTCATATTTAACAAATCCGTTATTAGCTGATAATACAACGCTATCCTGATAACGGCACAAATAGACAGTATCATAACTAAAAACTACGGAAACAGGGTAATTAACGACACTAATAGAGTCAGGATGAGAACAGCCCTGTGAATCAACTGCCACTACAAAATATGTTCCACTACTGACAATGTTTATTGCTTGCACCGTATCTCCAGTGTTCCATTGATAACTGATAGCGCTTATGGCAGAGAGCATAACAGAATCATTGGTACATTTAGTAATAGTGTCCATACCAAATGATGGTTTATAAGGAACATCAAGCACCCATACTGAATCTTTCCATGAGCAACCGAAAGTGTCTATTACATATGCGACATAAATCCCCTGTGTCCCCACTTTAATGTTTTGTCCTATATCTCCAGTGCTCCAACCATAAAATAAATATCCTGAATCAGCAACGAGCCAAATAGAATCTTGATAATAGCACTTATATACTGTATCTTGTGAGATTATCGTTGAAGTGTTGGGCGTTGGGTAGTCAACCACAATTACTGTGTCAGGAATTGTGTAAGTGCATCCATCGGCGGTTGAGGTAACATTAACCCAGTATTTCCCAGGTGCCACAACATCTATTGTTTGCGTCGTTTCTCCCGTGTTCCAGAGATATTGAGAACCGCCGGGACCGGCATCCAGCGTAACAGTGTCTCCCAAACATTTATAAATGGTGTCAGGAAGATTAGGAACCACTGGAGAAGCGGAAGGCATTTCAGGGTTTGTCCAGCGTGTTCTGAGCCATGGTGCCTGCCTCGGGTCCCCATATTCATTTCTTCCATAGAACGGGTCCTCATACCAAAATGTATCAGGGTCTTGAACATAGGGCACAGCATTAATTACATTAGGGTCATTACTATAAATAACCCATGGAATAGTAGCAGTTGTAAAATTTAACTGTCCATTTCGCTTCTCTATATATCCATCAAATCTAATTCTGACTCCGTCTTCATCTGAGTTTTTCATAGCATGTGCTCCGCCATCAACACCAAGTCTTGGATGTGAAGGGTCATAAAGGTCTTTCTGAATATCACACCACGTTTCAATAGTTATAAATCCATGACCACTATACCCGACATGTGTAGGAACTCCGTTGATGGTATAAACAAAGTAGAACTCCCAATCATGCTCATGATTGTTTAGCCAATCATTGTCAGCATAGTAAAGCCAATATTGATGGACCCGCCATGGATAAATGTCCACGTAATGGTAATACACAGCGGGTCTTTGGTCATTAGGTCCTCTATTAGGCAGTCCTGTTTTACTTGTCCCGATTAAATTGTCTCCAATTGCAAATCTTATTATGTTCTCTAAGTTATCTTCTGGGTCTATCACTCCATCATTATTGGAATCTTGTGTTCGGTTAAAATCAAAGCGGACGGGAAAAACTTGCTCACCACTATCCCACCAATCCGTACCGTCAAATTCAAGTGTTGCCAAGTATTTGTAAGGGTCAATTGGGTTCTGAGCCATTATGACGGAAGCGACAAGCCCCATCGCCAGAGAAAGTGCCCTCTTTGCCTGCATGATTAAAAATTTAATTTTTTTACAACACTCCCCAAGTTTTTCTGTCAAGGGTTCTGTATTGAATTGCCTCTGCAATGTGTGTTGCGTTTATTTCATCACCACCCTCCATGTCTGCTATTGTTCTTGCGACTCTCAGGATTCTGTCGTGAGCCCGTGCCGACAGTCCCAGTTGCTCTATCGCCCCTTCTAATAGACGAGAAGCACTATCTGTCAGGTTGCAAAATTTCCTGATGAGTCTTGGCGACATCTGAGCATTTGAATACACACCCTTGTATTCCTTAAATCTCTTTGTCTGTATCTCTCTTGCCTTGAGAACCTGTTCTCTGAGTTGGGCACTGCTTGTTGGTTTGGACTGTGGCGACCGCAACTCCTTCACTGGGACAGGAACCACCTCAATATGCAGGTCTATCCGGTCCAATAATGGTCCAGAAAGCCTGTTCAAGTAACGTTTTACGGCACCTGGCGAACACGTGCACTCCTTCTCGGGATGATTGTAATATCCGCAGGGGCATGGGTTCATAGCACCAACAAGCATAAAATTAGCGGGAAAGGTAACAGTGAATCGTGCCCGCGAAATAGTAACTGTCCTGTTTTCAAGGGGTTGCCTGAGCACTTCAAGAACAGACCTTCTGAACTCAGGCATTTCATCAAGGAATAGCACTCCATTATGAGCCAATGAAATCTCTCCCGGTTGAGGCGGAACCCCACCGCCCACCAATGCCACATCGCTAATAGTGTGATGGGGAGCCCTGAATGGTCTCGTAACAATCAATTCTTTCCCGCCGAGCAATCCAGCGATAGAATAAATTTTAGTTGTTTCAAGGGCTTCTTCAAGCGTCATAGGAGGTAATATAGTTGTAACTCGTCTGGCAAGCATTGTTTTGCCTGCCCCCGGCGGTCCAACCATCAAGACGTTATGTCCACCTGCTGCAGCCACCGCCAGCGCCCTCTTAACCGTTTCCTGACCATACACATCAGCAAAGTCTATGTTTTCCTCGTGTTGAGCAGAAGCAAATAGGCTTTCTATGTCTGTTCTCAATGGGACTCCTTCCCCACTCTCAAGAAACTGGACAACTTCTCGCAAATGATTGAAGCCATAAACGTTTATTCCATTTGTTACTGCAGCCTCCTTAGCATTCTCAAAGGGTAATATAACACTGGAAAATCCAGCATCTCGGGCATGAATAGCTATAGGCAAAGACCCCTTGATGGGTTTCAATGTCCCATCCAAAGACAGTTCCCCCATTATGAGAACTTTATCAAGTGCAACAATAGGAGTTATTTGTCCGGAAGCAGCCAGAATACCTATGGCTATAGGCAGGTCATAAGCCGAACCTTCCTTCTTTATATCCGCAGGTGCAAGGTTAATAACTACCTTTCGGCGGGGCATCTGGAAACCACTAATCTTTAACGCCGATTCAACGCGTTGCAAACTCTCTTTTACTGCATTATCCGGCAGTCCAACGATATAATACCTGATGCCCTCTGTTACATTAACCTCCACAGAAACAACTATCCCGTCAAGCCCATACAATGCACATCCATAGGTAGTTACCAACATAATTGCAAATTTATTGAATAATAGCAAAATGTCAATTTAATTACCTCTGCTTGGCTTCTCTCAATTCTTTAAGTGTAGGACCAATCTCCACAAGTCCGGCTTCAGTGATATACATCACGTGTGTGCTTGTATCGTGCCCACACATCCGGCAACCATCTATTCTAAACAACCTGATTAATTCACCGATTGGCAAACCATATAGTGATTCGTCATACCTGCTTCGTATGAATTGCTTTGCAAGGACAATTGTACAATCCACTATGTGAGCCACTGCGTAGCCCCCCGCAGCTTCAGGCGACAATTCCTCATGCCCAGAACGTTTTTGAGATACAAATATTGCAGTTTGATACCATTTTTTCATAAAGTTGAACAGTTGCCTGACCACCTGCCTCGCCATCATCTCTCGGGA
>JAJRPU010000010.1 GCA_024280615.1 Bacteroidota bacterium
CAATTTGTATATTACTGGTTATAGAAATGGGCAGGACATTTATGGTTCCTATGGGATTGTAGCCCTTGCTATGGATACCTTGGGAAATCTTTTATGGCACAAGCAATACGTGTCCACTTCCATGCCTTATTTAAATGGAAAGGGCTTAGATATTTATTATTCCCCATCAGATAATTCGTTGTTAATAAGTGGTTCAACACCAGCGAAGCAACAACTCCTTATGAAGATTGATCTATCCGGACAAATTGTATGGTCTAAGGAGTTCATGTTTGATGGCGAAATAGTGAGAGTTTTTCCTGAAAGCAATGTGTTTTATTTGATTGGGAGCACAGAAATTGTTAATCAAGGATCTGTTTATAAAGTTGATTATCAAGGCAACTCCTGTTGCACAAGTCAATATCCTGCGTTGCTTCAAAGTGAAGTTTTTCCGCTTGTAAGTACAGATACGTTTAGTATAGGAATAATATCTCCGTTGACGATTGCTCCTTTCCCGGGGGTTCCCGAGGAAGTTGTTGATCAAGGGCAACAGGACCTGTGCGAACCATCAGGAACAAAAAGAGATTTGGTTAGTAATGGGAATTGTGAGGCGATTCAATATAACACTGGAATTGTGTTAACTTGTAATGAATTCATTGATGAAGTTAGGGTGATGGCTACTGACGGACGCCTTCTGTGGCAAAGTACCCCCAATAGCAAAAAAGCCTTTCTCCCCTCCCTCCCCGGCAACTTACTTATCATCACTGTTAATTTGAAAAATAAAATCTGGACGGATAAACTGCTAACTTATTAAAATGGCATGCAGGTGAAGGGCAAGATGGCAAAAAGAGGGTTTTTGATAGGCATGGTAATGATTCCCTGTCGGTTTTTTCTCAGGGCACAGGCTGGAAAGTTGAACAGATTACGTATGATGTGTCAAAAGATGGGTCTAAGTCAAACCAGACTAAACAGACCATTTATATAGGAAAAAATGCGGTCAGGATTGAGAATAAAGAGGGTGTAACGCTTTTCAAGATAGAGGGAGATTCGGCTTATATAGTTAGGCTAATGCCTCAACAGAAGACATATATGGTTCTCCCTTCTCAATTCTTAGTTATGGGAATGCTGGGAACTTATTTTAAGTGTAATGATGCAGGTTGCGATGTTGACACAACTGCAATTCAACCTACAGGAGAAACAGATACAGTGAAAGGCTACAAAGCACAGAAGATCAAGGCAAATATGAAATTGATGGGGGTTCAAACAATGCCTATGTTCCAGTGGATGACCAAGGATTGGGATAAATTAAACGAAGCAATGGAGGCATATTGGAAGGTCGTTAAAAAAGTAATGTTGAAGAACGCACAGGACCCAGAGGAGGTTCAGCTGATGAAGGAGGTGTTTGAATATATTGAGAAAATTCAGGACAAATATGGAAATACGATTAAAAGCGAAGCATCTATCTGGAACAAAGCTACTGTGACAGAAACAGTTTCTGTTTTCAAGGTTAACATTTCGTATGACATGTTTACTATACCTAAGGACTATCAGCAAATGGAGGGATTCATGCAGTTCGGAAGATAGGGAATATAGGAGTGTTTTTCAAGGATGTTGTGGATTTACTTGAATATAATTGATAATAGCTGAAGATTCTCTATAATCTAACCACGTAAATTTTTGTGGAGCCGACGGGGGTCGAACCCGTGACCTCTGGCTTGCAAAGCCAGCGCTCTAGCCAGCTGAGCTACGGCCCCTATTGCCTTTTGTGCCCAGGGCGGGAGTCGAACCCGCACGCCCTAAACGGGCAACGCCCCCTCAAGACGCCGCGTCTGCCAATTCCGCCACCTGGGCTCCACATACATGCCCTTGTTCAAAAACAACCCACCTTCTCATTAAGTTCCCGTTTTTTAATCACAGGGTAACACAGTATCTATGTGTATTTGTGCTTGTAAAAATTAATACTTGTAGAATTTGTATAGCCTAATAATTGTGTCCTTAAGCTTATGTCTTGGAACGATTATGTCCACTAGTCCGTGTTCCAAAAGGAATTCAGACCTCTGGAATCCTGGAGGTAGTTTTTTCCTAATAGTTTGCTCAATGACTCTAGGACCTGCAAATCCTATCAAGGCACCTGGCTCGGCTATGTTGACATCTCCAAGCATAGCAAAACTGGCTGTAACTCCCCCTGTAGTGGGGTCTGTTAGAATTACCCAATAGGGAATTCCTTTCTCAGATAGCTTTGTTAAAATTGCTGATGTTTTAGCCATTTGCATTAAGCTAAAGGCTGACTCCATCATTCTAGCACCGCCGGACTTTGGGATGGCTATCAATGGAATTTCGTGTTCAAGGGCGTATTCTGCTGCCCGTGTAAATTTCTCACCTACTACTGAACCCATTGAACCACCAATAAAGTCAAAATCCATGGCAGCTACAACCATCTTGTTCCTACCTATATTCCCTGTTGCTATACGAATGGCTTCCTTAAGACCTGTTTTTTTCTTGGCTTCTTCAAGGCGTTGAGCATACGGCTTTCGGTCAACAAATCCCAAAAAATCCACTGATTCAAGGGCGTCAAATAGCTCCTCATACTTTCCATTATCAAATAGTAGCTTAAAATACACTTCCGAACCTACCCTGAAATGATAGTTACAATTGGGGCATACGTGCCAATTCTGCTCAAGGTCAATAATGGAAAGCATTTCCTTACAGGATGGACATCTTGTCCATACTCCATCTGGGGTATCTTTTCTTTGAGGAGATGGCAACAGTTGTTGCTTCGCCTTATCCTTGATTTTCTTAAACCAACTCATAGGTCTTTGGGATTCATGATTTTAATGTTGTAAATTTAAGAAGTTTAGAACATATTGTTGGTTCAACCAAACTAAGATTATTATAGTAAGCACGGATGCAAGCGAAAAGATTGATTTCTTTACTTGCATATTCCAGGCTACATGTAAAATTGGAAGAGTTATTACTATGGTTGGTAGTAATGCAAATTTTGTCATCACCACACTTATAATAGAGAATACAAGCATATTGACTATAAAGTATCTGCTTTCTTGACGCCATCTTCGCCTAATTCTATAGAGGTTTATTGTCCACAACAATGTTATGATTGAAATTGCATAGATAAAATACTGGAAGCTTGGGTCAGTAGCATTAATGACGCTTAACTGTGGCTTGAATTCTTTGGACATTAAAATAGTAAGGAGGGGATAGGCAAACAAAAATCCCAATAGTATCCAACTGAATCCTGTAATAATCGCCAAAGTTTGTTTAACGCTTTTCCGAGATTTATACGTAGTGAGAAGCAAGACTGGCAATATACTTATGAACAAGGAAAACTCCATAAACATAAGAACTCCTGACAGAGAGCCGATAGCAAAAAGGCGTTGTCTGGAAAGAACCCAATTAGGTAAAAAAGATTTAAGTGTCAAGAGCCAAACGATTATAAATATGAACACGGCTATTGAAATTGGAATCTGTTGATTAACCGTAACGAATATCGGAAATAAGAAACCTGCTGAAAGGATGTCGGACATTCCCTCCCCTATAATTGCCTTCAATTCATCATTAGCAAATTTGATGCCTATAAAGAATAAAGGAATTAGAGTTATACCTGAGACCCAGTTGTCTGTCAAAAGGGCAATCAATAATGACAATAAGCTAAGTAGAATAACTATGAACACGGTTCATTCGCCTTTTACTATAATTAACCTGAGGGTCTTTTTATCCACAAGGGGGATAGCAACTGTTTGATTATCTATCATAGTGGCGCGACGGACCCACACTGGATGATTGGCTATCCATCGCTGTTTGACCTGTCCTGAGGGAAACACTAAGGTTGCGGTAAACCTTGCTACTGATGTAGATAAATCATTAAAAAGAATAAGTAGGGAATTGGGAGAGACACTTAGGTAAGTGCCCATAAATGGGTCAGATAGAGACTCGGTCCGCTGATATTTGCTTATCCATTTAATCCATTCTGGTTTGCCAGTCAAAGAATCTTTTGCCCACTTGTAAATCCCGATAGGTCCCAGAATATTATACTTAGCCTGTCTAATAGAATAAGGATAATATAAGTCCATTTCCAGGGACGAAAACCATTCCTCAGAAAATTCTTCTACTATCACAACAGTACCCGAATCAGTCATATTTACTAATGCAACGGGTTTTAAAGTTGAGCGTCCCGCATATGGCATATTGACACTTATTTGTTTCAGCGAATCCTCAAGGAAATATATGTCAATTATTGTTCCTTTAGAAGCAAGGAGCGTTGTTCCAAACAGAGTATCATATGTCAAAATCGCAAAATCATACTGTTCATAACTAATTATCTCAGTATGCCAGTTGTCTATATGATAGGTCAAAGCAAGGGATTGGTCCTTTGATAACAATTTCCATTGTCCAGAATCATCAATCACTACACCAACCACTGGCTCCGACTGATATTTAGTGTAAGTCCGTCTGTTTTCATTGCTATCAATAACGAGGATATACAGTTGATTGTTTGAACACCACAGGGCAAGAAGCCAATATGCATAGTGAGGAGACACTGCCGTTAATGCCCTTTTTATGGAAACATTTCTATTAAGAGAAGCCAATTGAATGGTATCTGTTAAGTCAGTGTTCCTAAAAGCATAGATGAAAAATTTTTTTAGCGAATCATCACGAGTTATGGATATTATTACAGGGTTATTGTTATACCAACCTATCCATTTAATATTTGCATTTGGCTGTACGTTCGTCGTTTTTACTCGTTGAAAAGTTGAATCAAAAGTCAACCATTTCATTGATTCACCAGCCACAATAATGGAGTAGAACTCTTTATTCTTCCACCCTAAGAGGCGAACATCATAAATGCGACCGTTAGCACTATAGGGCGTTGACCACAGAACTTTCTGTGCCATCAATTGCAGTGTCCCTATTAACAGACTAACGCTTAAAACGAGGGTCCAACGCATATATCAATCCTTCTCCTATCAAGTTAAACAAAGTTACAGTTATGAATATTGCCGAACCTGGGAAGATAGCAAGCCACCAACTTTCCGGATACTTCCTTGAGAGTGAGAGGATGGAACCCCAGGTAACAGTGTCGGGGGGCACTCCCAAACCCAAGAATGAAAGTGTTGACTCCGTAAGGATAGCACTAGCAATTCCAAAAGCTATGGATATTAGTACAGGGGTTAGAGCATTTGGAATAGCATGCCTGATAAGAATCCTACGATGCGGAAATCCGAGGGAGCGTGCTGCTTCAATGTATTGAAGGTTCCTGATTCGTAGCAACTCAGCCCTTATGAAACGGGCGATTCCTGTCCACCCAGTCAATCCAATAACTGCCATCACAAGGAACAAGGAAGGTTCAGCAATAGCAACTATAGCAACAATAAGGAACAATGAAGGAATGGTAACTATCACCTCAATTAATCTGGAAACCAACATATCCATTGGAAGGAAGACCCTTTCACCAAGCCATTTCACCCTTCTAAATGGTCTAGCAAGCACCCATGCTAAAAACAGTAAGCCAAGAAAGATAGCCGCACTTATGAACAATTGGAGCACAAAACTAAGAATGGACTCCTTCAAACTATCAATCAACACATATTTCCTGACCTCTATTGCATAGAAATACCCGAGAACAAGCATGAGTGTCCCTAAGATTATTGAAGCCCGAGAAGCTCGGATAGTATCATCACCAAAGTAACCTGCCAATGAACCCAGCAATATGCCAATGATAGCTGCTATGCCCATAGAGACTATACCTACTGATAGGGCTATGCGAGTAGCATGGATTAATCCAGATGCTACGTCCCTGCCTAAGTCATCAGTGCCCAACCAATGTCTCCACCTCCACGAAGGAACATCCTGTTCATCAAAGGGTCCGACCAAAACGTTATAAAGGTCTATATTCTGAGGGGAGTAAGGTATGGGGGGAAATAATGCCCAATCATATTGAAGGTCTCTCCACGAAGGAATGTTGCGGAGTTCATCAGGAAACGGAACCCCCAAAAAAGCGTTTAGGTATTCCCTGAAAATCGGAAAGTAAACTTTGTCTTTGTATTTCATAACTATGGGCTTCTCATTAGCTATAAAGTCAGCAAATATGGCTATGAAAATCAAGAAATAGACTGCTCTGAGAGCCCAGACGGCAAGCTTGTTCTTCTTGAACTGTCGTTTTACGTAGTACCAGTAGGTACGTGGCTTTTCCTGTTGAATGACATTTTTCTTTTCTGTATTATTTGCTTGTCCTTGCATCTCTCCAGTTTTTTGTTATTTCTTTTTACTGTATGAAATTCTGGGGTCTACTAATGCATAGAGAATGTCTGCAACCAAGTAACCAACTAAGGTTAATATAGAAACGAGCATTACAACTGTGTATACCACAGGGTAGTTCCGAGACATAATGGCTTCGTAACTTTCCTTACCCATTCCTGGGATAGAAAATATGTATTCAATAACGAAGGACCCTGAAATCATAAATGGGAATACGTTTGCAAACAGTGTAATGATAGGCAACAGCGAGTTCCTAAAGGCATGTTTCCATATAACCACTTTATCTGGCAAACCCTTAGCATAGGCAGTTCGTATATAATCTTCTTTAAGCACTTGAATCATAGCTCCTCGCATTTGCTTGGCTAAGAATGCTAAGGATGGATAGGTCAAGGCTAAAACAGGTAAAATGAGATGATGGGCTACATCTATTATCCTCTGCCAGAGGGGGGCGGTCTCAGGCAAGGAGGAAACACCGAAGGCAGGGAACCAATCCAAGTATGCCCCACCACCGAAAAACATAATCAGTAATGTCGCAATCCAGAAATTTGGTAGAGAGTAAAGAATATATAAAGTTACTGTAAGCACTTGGTCCTGGAATGTTCCTGCTTTAACAGCACTATACACACCAGCTTGAATCGCTATTAAATAAATTAGAATCACTGAAATAAGGTTTATAAGAGCAGTCCATTTGACAGCATCCTTTATCACTTCTGCAACAGGACGCTTATCCACGTAAGAAATCCCGAAGTCACCAACTATAAATCCACTAATCCACCTATGATACTGATTCTTGGTTCCATACCAATGTATTGTTGGAATGTAGTTTTTCCAAGTCTCCGGATTATTTATCATATCCAAATAAGCAGCCCTTAGTTCATAAACAGCTTTCTTGAACTCTTCAATGGCTGCTTTATCTCTCTCGGAATTACCAACAAGATTGGTATCCATTGACAACTTAGAGAATTCATAAACGAAGCTATCTGCGGTCATAGCAAGAAGTGTAGTATAGAACCCTATTTTCATTGTATCATAGGTCAAGAAAAGTTCATTGATTAGTTCATAGGCTTTGCCACGATATTTCCTGAAAGGACCTTGTGATGGCAAACCGTATAATAGGCGTTGGACATCCTTCAACTTAAGATAATATGCTTGTATATATTCCCAGTTTCCTAATTGGGCAATTAGTCTACGGAGCACCTCTTGATGCTTCTTCCGAGGGATTCTGTAAAATGTGTCTGGGACAGACAGGGGTTGCAGTGCTATGTAGAAAAGGGGTAAGTCAAGCCCCAATTTCTTTCTCTGTTCCATATAAGCCTGTTCAGTAGCCATAAAATCGGTTGTCCTTCCCTCGGAACCCATAATTCCTCCTAACATTTGCTCAACGGGGTCCCCGGGAGCATTCGTGCTCAACCAGAAAGTCAAAAGCGAAATGATTATTAGAGTTGGGATAAAGATGAGAATCCGCTTGATAATGTATTTCCACATATCTCATTTATTTTTTTACAGTTCCGGACTTTTGAGTTTGAATTCTCGGACGTTGTACCCAGGTCTCACTATGGAGACATAAGCATCAAACCGTTTACTTATAACCCTCAAGTTTTCAGGAGCATAGAGAAAAATGTAAGGCACTTGTTTGTGAATTTCCACTTGAAGGAGTTTCCATAGTTCTGCTCGTTTGTTCTCATCTAATTCTGTTCTTATTGCCTCAATAAGGCTATCTGTATAAGCATTACCGAATCCAACGAAGTTGTCTCCTCCCTCTGCATAATAGGACTCAGTGTGCCAAATTTGCTTTGGGTCCGATGGTCTAGGACCCCCTATCCAAGCCAATGCACAGGTTTCAAAGTCTCTCTGGTCAAGCTTTTCAAGGAACACAGACCAGTCCAGTTGTTGGATAACAACTTTTATACCCACTTTTCTCGCTTCCTCTTGAAACAATAAGCCAATATTTTTCCGTGTATCATTTCCTGAGTTGTAAATATAAGAAAGTATGAAGGGCACTCTCTCCCCATCTATTTCTTTATCAAGTATTCCATCGCCGTCTGTGTCTTCCCATCCTGCTTCTTTGAGCAATTGCCGAGCCTTCTCCGGATTATACTCATAAGGGGTTATTGTATCGTTATAATATTTCTTCAAAACTGGATGGATTGGACCAATCACCGGGGTTCCTAAGCCATGCAAGAAATTCTTTATTATAACATCCTTATTTATAAGATGAGCCAGAGCTTTTCTCACTCGCACATCTTTCAACTTAGGGTTTTTCATATTCAAACCGATAAATGTATAAGCCAACATAGTAGTATCATACAAGTTGTAGTATTTAGTAATTACCTTAGTGTTTTTGAACTTTATGTATTGTTTTGACTGAGGTCCTGCAACATCCAAATTTCTACCCATTAGAGCAACTTCCATAGTTGTAAAGTCATTAATAATTTTGCGTGTTATTTTTTCGGGATATGCCACAAGGAACATATTCTTGCGCTCGTCTGGCAATTTATTTGCCCACCAGTTAATTCTTCTTCTAAGAACTATTTCCTGTTCCGTTTCCCATTTGGACAAGACATAAGGTCCTGAACCCTTTATTAACGCAGTGTCCCTCTTTATGTCGTTATACCTTTCTGCAAACTTCCTCAGAGCTTCTGAATCTCTAACTTTTTCAGGTTGATGAGTCAGAACCTTTAAACTGAAAGGTCGCATTAATCCTTCTGGGTCAAGAATATGCTCGGGCAATATATAGAAGCCTCCAGACATCTCTAAGAGATTCATATACTTTTTAGATGCGAACAAAGTAAATTCCTTAGGATTTTCTGGATTTATGTAAATGCTATCTAACATTTCATAGTATGGTCTTAAACGAGGAGCATCAACATGAGGGTTTTTTATTACCTTCAATGAAAAGTCTACATCATAGGCAGTAACTGGCTTACCATCTGGCCAGGTGGCTTCCTCTCTTATTTTATAGTGAAAGGCTATCAATGTGTCTGAATATATTTCCACTCTTGGTAAGGACTCAGCCAACACAGGTATTATTTCAAGAGTTTTCATATCAGTAGCCAACAAAGTCTCATAAATTAATTCAAGTATGTATCCTGAGCTGGCACCGCTATAATTAGTAGGATTAAGAGTACCTGGGTCATCCAGTTCGTGAATGATGACATTATTTTCTTTGTTTCCAATGTCCTCCTTAATATTATTAGCAATCACCACAATTGCTATGATAACTAGCAAAATCCCAATTAGGGAACCTTTTCCCATCTTATCCTCGTTATTTTGTCTTGAGCAAAGTTAAAAAACTACTTTTTAAGTTGAGCCGCTTAGGTCTCAACGCGGGAGTAGCTCAGTGGTAGAGCGCCACCTTGCCAAGGTGGAGGTCGCGGGTTCGATCCCCGTCTCCCGCTCCACTCCCTCCTCATCACTTTTATCAATGAGAAATAAATAAGCGAACTTAACTTTCTATTTGGATGGCACAAACTCCTATACAGGTTAGCTGGTGGAAAATATGGGTTCCTGTTGCTTTAGGAGTTCTGACAGCTGCCTTTTTGTTCTGGAAGCATTTTGACCCTCAGATTTTTCTCCAGTTAAGATTTGACTGGCAAACAGGCATATGGCTAATTGTAGCTCTGTTATTTCTTATCGCAAGACACTTTGTATATATGCTTAGGATAATGGTATTGACGGAAGGATGGGTGGGGTGGCGTTCTGCTTTTGAAGTTATCACCTTATGGGAGTTTGCTACTGTTGTTACACCGCCCGTCGTGGGGGGGTCCGCCGCAGCATTATTCCTACTCAATAGGGAGGGGCTTCCTTTGGGACGTTCAACAGCAACTGTCATAGCAGTTATATTCCTTGACCACCTTCTATTTGTCTTAATCGCTCCCATATTTTTTTTACTATTTAAGCATTTGCTGTTCTCAGATGCCCGTGCACTAACCACTACTTTCTGGATTGCTTATGCAATTTTCACAGGATACACCTTATTGTTAGCATTGGGACTTTTAATAAAGCCTCGTCTTTTAATGATTGTCCTTATCAGCATATTCTCTTTGCCTTTGTTGAGACGCTGGAAAAAAGGTGCAATGAAAATGGCTCGGGACATATATTACACTGCTGAACATTTTAAGCATGCTGGACTCTCATATTGGCTATTACTATTAGGTTTGACTGGATTAGGCTGGTTGTTTAGGTTTTTAAATCTCAATGCTGTTGTTGTTGCCTTTGCAGGCTCCCTTTCTCTTTTTGAACATGTTGTGCTGGTTGCTCGTCAAACAGTAATGTGGGTCCTTTTGCTTGTGTCTCCGACACCTGGAGGTAGTGGAACAGCTGAACTCACATTCGTAGAAATGCTTTACGACATAGTAAATAGGGGTGCAGCCAGCCTTTTAGCCTTCCTCTGGAGACTGGTTTCTTTCTACCCATATCTAATAGCAGGTGTAGTTATCCTACCTATATGGTTAAAACGAGTTCAACAACACCATCCTTCCGGTTTAAAAAGATTGCCTACTTTTAGGGGCAAAACAAAGTAGATGCGGATAAAAGATTTATGGGTTCCTTTCCTTACAATTGTAATTATAATAGTTACTTTGGCTCTTCCTGCATTGATGGGCAAGCAGCTTTTTATGCCAGATATAGTAAACTTTTTAGCCCAGATTAGGTTGCCAATGGAATGGCATAAAAAAACAGGAGAAGAGATAGCGTGGGCTTGGCATATATTCTCAGGAATGCCTGGATATTTTGTCGGGAACGTCATCTCCGATATCGTTATGTTACCTATTAGGCTAATCAATAATTTGTTTACCTTTTTAAATCCTGTAGGTCTTTTTACCATATCATTTATAATAATGCTGATATTTGTTAGGGGATTGCGGCTGGGGGACTGGAACCTTGCCACCTTAGCGTCCATAGCCTTTGTCATAGCCACATTCAACATAGTTTCCCTTGAAGCAGGGCACATGAGCAAACTTAAGTCTGCTTATGCTTTTCCTCTACTCTTCTTAGGCATAATCCTGCTTATCAAGGGGAACAAATGGTGGGGAGGAGTCGCTTTTCTTATAGGCTTAACTGCTGAACTGGCAGGAAATCATCAGCAAGTCTGGTATTACGCATTAATTATGGGTGTGATTCTTGCAATTACAGTTCTTGTAAATGCTGTGAAAACCAAAAATTTCTCACCTGTTGTTAAAGCTGGAACTATGGGAATCCTGCTTACCATAATAGCAATTCTCCCTTTCACTATGCGACTGTGGATGCTATATGAGTACACACCGCACAGTATTCGTGGAATGGCATCTGAATTGACGGACCCCCTACATAAAAAAAACACTGGTTTAGAGAAAGACTATGCTTCCAACTGGAGTTATGGACTATTTGAAACGTTCACTTTATTTATACCAAATTTAGTGGGTGGAGGCTCCAATCAGTATGTCGGTTCCTCAGGACCCCTATATGAAGAACTCATCAAAGGTGGTGTCCCACGGTCTCAAGTGGAACAGATTGTACAGCATGTGCCAACCTATTGGGGAAGTATGCCCTTCACAGACGGTCCCGTGTATATAGGCATACTAATAATGTTAGGAGTTATTCTATCATTTTTTGTTGCCCAGAGAAATTTTATATTCTGGTGGCTTGTTCTTTCAAGTGTTATTGGTTTGCTATTTGCCTGGGGAAGAAATTTTTTCTTTTGGGAACTCGCATTTGATTATTTACCCGGATTTAACAAATTCAGAACTCCAATGATGGCTTTCCTAATATTACAATTCACTCTGCCCACATTAGCTATAATAGGTTTTGCTTCCTTGGCAAACCCAGAGATTGACTTCCAAAAGCGTATCAAAGCCCTGAAAAACGCAACCTTCATTACAGGCGGAATAATTTTATCACTACTGATAGCCTCTTTCTCACTCCTTGACTTCAAGGGACCCATAGATATTCAACTCAGAAATAATCCTTTCTTTTACGAGTTAATACTAAAACAACGCGAATATATGTTTAGGATGGACGCTGTCAGAAATCTAATAATAATAATTCTTGGTTCCGGTGCTTTATGGTTCGCCCTCAGAAAGAAAATATCCTTCAACACAGCATTTAAGATACTCATAGTATTAACACTATTTGACCTATTAGGCGTGGCAACCAGATACTTGAAACATTCAGATTACGTTGAAAAATATACCTACGAGGACCTCCCAAGACTTGACCCACGATTCCAACTCACCGAGGCAGATAGAACAATTATGCAGGACACAGCCCAGTATTTCAGAGTAGTTGACTTAACAACCAATCCATTTACAGATGCACGCACCCCCTACTATTACAACAGCGTAGGAGGTTATCTAGCTGCACGAATACGCATCTATCAAGACCTCATTGACCACCACCTGACAAAAAACAACATAAAAGCATACAGTATGCTTAACACAAGGTGGTTTATAGTTCAGACGCAAGGGCAGGGTCCTCCCAGAGCAATGTTCAATCCACTGGCAACAGGTCCCGCTTGGTTTGTTGATGAAATCCTCTGGCAGAAAGATGCAAAGTCTGAAAATGAGGCTCTCTTGACATTTGACCCAGCAAAACAAGTATTGATTAGAGAGCAATATAAAGAAGTTGTGGTACCAATTCCAGCAAATAGGGACACTACAGCACAAATAAAATTGGTTCACTTCTCACCAATGAGATTGGTGTATGAATACCACAGTAAGACTGACCAGTTTGCTGTCTTCTCGGAGATATATTATGAACCCGGTTGGAAGAGCTATATTGATGGCAAACCGATTGAGCATATTCGTGTTAATTACGTTCTACGAGGAATGTCTGTACCAGCAGGGACCCATACCATTGAATTCAGGTTTGAACCAGATAGCTACGTGATAGGTAGGAAAATTAGTCTAGCAGGGTCTCTCCTGTGGTTCATAGTAGTTATAAGCTTAGCAATAGTCGCTTACAGAAATAAAAATAATACAAATACATAACAAATA
>JAJRPU010000223.1 GCA_024280615.1 Bacteroidota bacterium
GGATGAATACTTTTAGTTTAAGACACAGCTAATATTAAAACAGCTCATACTAACAATTTTTTGTGTATCTTTATAAGTAAATAAATTAGAACAGATAAAATCCAACTACAATGATGAGGGCACTGAAATTATTGGATTTTGGGATTATTCTTTCAGTTCTACATGTTGGACTCTATGCTCAAAATGTAGGCATTAGCGTCCCAAATCCATTGGAAAAATTGCATGTTGCAGGAGATGTTAGAATTAATTCCAATAGTGACGTTACTACAACAATTGGTTCAGGAGCATTGCAAGTGCTTAATTCTACAAGCACAGCAGGGATACATATAGACCTAAATGAAATTCAAACAATAGGTTCTGCTTTGTTTTTAAACAATGATAATATTAGTGGGACGCATATTAACAACTTTGTTCATTTTACCACTGGTCAGCGCATTGGCGTTAACATTACTACTCCACAGGGCTTGATAGATGTTCGTGGGGATGGGTTCTGGATGGTTGGCACAGGAGGTTCCTTCGGTGCCATAAACCCTATTAATGATTTGATAGGTTTTACAGATGATGATAAATGGGTTTTAAATGTGTATGCTACTGGCACAGCTCCACACGGTGGCATATATGTTAGAATGGAAGGCACAACGCCCAAAACACCAACCACCAATCCAATTCCAGCACTTGAAATAGACCATTATGGCACGGGACCAGGACTGCTTATAACCTCGTATAACTCTGTTGATACTGCTTATGCAATGAGGGCTCAAACAGACCAAGCCCTGCATACCCTTTTTATTACTAACAGTGCTAATAAAACAAATACAGCAACAATATTTGCAAGGCAGGATGGTAGTAGTTGCATATCAGGATGTAAAGCAATATATGGAGAAAACATTTCTTCTGGTTTGGGTAATGGAGTTGGAGTTTATGGTTATGGAGGCTGGGTAGGGGTCTATGGACGTGCGTTCAATGGAGCAAATACTAATTGGGCAGGCAGATTCCTTGGTAATGTGTATATATCAGGTAGTCTAACTGCGACGGGTGCCAAGTCATTTTTTATTGACCATCCCCTTGACCCTGAAAATAAATATCTATTGCACTATTCTGTGGAAAGCAACCAAGTTCTGAATATGTATTCCGGAACTGTTAAAGTTGACAATAGTGGCACAGCAGTGGTTCAATTGCCTGACTATTTCAATGCAATAAACAGAAATGTGAGATATATTTTAACGCCAATTGGAGCCCCTGCTCAAGTTTGGATAGCAGAAAAAGTGGATAATTCAGGAAGGTTCGTTATTAAGAGTTCGGTCCCGAACATAGAGGTTTCGTGGTTGGTCATAGCGGAACGAAACGACAAATGGGCTCAGAGATACAAACCCACGGACGTCGTTGAAAAAGAACCAGAAAACAAAGGTCGCTATCTGGACCCTTCTCTCTACGAAAAACCGGATTACGTCAGGATCGGTTACGAACAGGAAAGGGCAGATTATAATTACAAGCCAGTGCTAATCAAAGGTGGAAAATAGGTTTGCCTTTTATTCAAATTGTTTCCAGCTAAAACCTTAAGACTTTTAAACAAACTATGTAAGTATCCTTTTTAGTCTTGAATATATGCTATGCTTAACTTTGCTATATAAAAGCAATTGACAAGATGGCAGAGAAAATAACACCGCAGAGTGAAGATTTCTCACGGTGGTATGTTGACGTGGTTAGACACGCCGGATTGGCTGACTATTCGGCAGTTCGTGGATGTATGGTTATAAAACCCTATGGGTTTGCTATCTGGGAAAACATTCGGGATCAGTTAGACAAGATGATTAAAGAGACCGGGCATCAAAATGCTTATTTCCCATTGTTCATCCCAGTGAGTTTCTTTTCCAAGGAAGCCCAACACGTGGAGGGCTTTGCGAAAGAAGCCGCTGTTGTAACCCATTACAGACTAAGGCTTAATCCTGAAACCAGACAGATTGAACCTGACCCTGAGGCAGAACAAACAGAACCGCTTATTGTGAGACCAACCTCAGAAACCATAATCTGGAACACGTTCAAAGACTGGATTCACTCATGGCGGGACCTACCTTTGAAAATCAATCAATGGGCTAACGTGGTCAGGTGGGAGATGCGTCCAAGATTGTTCCTTAGGACAGCCGAATTCCTATGGCAGGAGGGACACACTGCACACGCCACAGCAGAAGAAGCCATGGAGGAAGCCCGCTTGATGTGGCAAGTCTATGAAACCCTTATGCGGGACTACCTCGCAATAGCACCATATAAAGGCACAAAGACCCCAGGGGAACGGTTCGCTGGAGCAGAAGAAACCTTCACTCTGGAGGCATTAATGAAGGACAGGAAAGCCCTTCAAATGGGGACTTCTCATTTCCTCGGGCAAAACTTTGCAAAGGCTTTTGATGTAACGTTCACGAACAGGCGGGGGGAGAGGGAATATGTGTGGGCGACCAGTTGGGGGGTCTCCACTCGTCTTATAGGTGCATTGATTATGAGCCACGGAGACGACAGGGGACTGAAAATCCCACCGAGGATAGCACCAATACAAGTTGTTATAATTCCAATTTTCAAGAGCGGTGCAGATGAGCAAAAGGTCCTTGAGACAGCACGAAATATAACTGACCAGTTAAGGAGGGCTGGAATAAGAGTTCTGTTGGATGATGATAACACAAAGCGTCCGGGATGGAAATTCAATGAATATGAACTGAAAGGTGTTCCGGTGCGGATAGCACTTGGACCAAGAGACGTGGAAAATAATGTTGTTGAAGTGGCAAGGCGAGACACCCTTGAAAAAACACAGTTCCCTATTGATGGACTTGTGAATAGAATAAGTCATTTGCTTGAACAGCTACAACAAAGCATGCTTGAGGAAAATAAACGTTGGCATAAGGAAAACACTATTCCTGTTGCTACAATAGATGAACTCAAGGAGGTCATTGAACAAAAGAAAGGGTTTGCATTGGCTTTCTGGAGCGGAACCACAGAAGATGAAGAAAGACTTCAAGAAGAAACTGGAGCAACAATAAGATGCATATTACCAGACGATTCAGAAGAGGGAACCTGCATTGTTACAGGACAAAAAACACGACAGAAGGTCTTAATAGCAATGGCATATTAAGAATTTTAACTGAGCAAACACAATGGCGAGATATTTCATAGAGGTTGCTTATAAAGGTTTTCACTATCACGGTTGGCAACGCCAGAAAAACGCTGTCGGAATACAAAATCTCATTGAAGATGCCCTGTCCAGAGTGTTTAAAACAGAGATTCAAGTCAAAGGGGCGAGTCGGACAGATGCCGGGGCACACGCATATCAAAATTTCGCACATTTTGATTGGGACGCCGAAATCCCACCAAAACCCATATTTAGGCTTAACTATTTATTGCCACACGATGTCGTAATTAAAGGCTTATACAGGGTTCCCGATAAGGCACACGCCAGATTCTCTGTCATGCTCAGAACATACATTTACAGAGTGCACCTGAAAAGAAATCCATTCCTTGAAGAACTCAGCTACTACTACCCTATTCCCGGACCATTGGACATCCCTTTGATGAACAGGGCTGCAACACTGCTCTTGAACTATAATGACTACACCGCCTTTGCCCGTTCAGACCCGCAAACCTATTCAATGAAATGCTATATTACTTACGCCAGATGGTTCTATAACAAAGCCCGGCAACAATTGATATTTGTCATAGAAGGAAACAGGTTCCTTCGGGGGATGGTCAGAGGACTGGTAGGCACAATGCTACGTGTGGGCAGGGGACTAATGCCTATTGAAGAATTTGAGCACGTGCTTAGAACAGGACACAAGGAGCGGGTTGACTTCTCACCGCCCGGACACGGACTCTATCTCAAACGCTTAAAATATCCTTTCAGGTTTGTCTGGGAACACTGGACTTAACACTGGTAAAAGGGGCTTGTGGGCTTGGCTATGGAACTGGTTTAAGCCTTTCAGAAAACACCTTGTTTTAATAACCATTTTTGCCCTTTTGCAAGTTTTTATATCGCCTGCAAGACCATACATAATTCAACAAATCGTCGACAAAGCCATTATTCCAGAGAACCAAACACTACTTGTTGAATTGACTTTGCTTGTTGTGGCTGTTCTTATCGCAGAAGCAATAGTTAGATTCTTTTTCCTTTATTGGGCTCGCTATGTGGGACAGATGATAGTCTGGAACATAAGACGTGAGCTGTTTAGGCATCTCATAAGACAAAGCATAGTAATGTTTGATAAAATTCCTTCTGGTGTCATCACAACAAGGCTCTCCAATGATTCAGAAGCCATCAGACAGGTGTTCTCAGAAGAAGGACTGTCAATTTTCGCTGATATATTAACAGTTTTTATTGTTGCTGGAATTATGTTCTGGACAGATGCCCAACTCGCCCTGCTAACGCTATCGGTTGTGCCACCATTCCTACTGATAATGTATTTCTTCCAGAAGTATGTGAGGGCTGTGTTTGACAGAATCAGAAAAGCAATCACTAAACTGAATATCTACTTGCAAGAACGGATAGGCGGACTGCTTCTCATCCATTCATTTGCATCTTTTGATAAGGAGAAACGGATTTTTAGCCAGTTAAATAACGACATATTAAAGGCAAACATTAAAGCAGTTAGAGTATATGCCACATTTTTCCCTATTGTTGAGTTTATCTTCGCTGTGTCATTGGCTATCCTTGCTGGAATGGGTTCCCTCTCTGTCATTGAAGGTGTTACAAGCCCGGGGACCCTCGTCGCTTTCGTGCTGTACATAAACCTTATGTTGCGACCCCTCAGATTTATAGCAGACAAGTTCAATACGTTGCAAATGGGAATAGTTGCCGCAAAAAGAATTTATGACCTGTTCAACACTTATGAGCCTGAACCCCCTGAGGGTTCTCACAAAATCAAAGAAATAAAAACAGTGTCATTTAACAACGTCTGGTTTAGGTACCCCACTCAGGAAAAAGAGCAATATGCTCTAAGAAATATATCTCTGTCTGTGAAAAAAGGCAAGCAAATAATGATTATTGGTGATACAGGGGCAGGAAAGACCTCAATTATCAACTTGATATTGGGATATTATGCACCTACTAAGGGGGACGTGCTGGTAAACAATATATCTGTTAAGGAAATTAACAGGGACAGTTTACGACAACGCATTGGATATGCCCCTCAGGAACCAGTGATTTTTGAAGGTAGCATTTTGGAAAACATTACATTGGGCAGGGACATAGACCAGCAATGGGTGATTCAACAAGCAAAAGAATTAGACCTGTGGGACCTGTTTAGGCATTTGCCAGATGAACTTTTCACGAGAGTAAACAATGCAATGGAGCTATCGTCAGGGCAGAAACAGGCTATTTCTATCTTGCGGGCATGGTGTCAAACCCCAGACCTGATGATTCTTGACGAAGCAACCAGTGCACTGGACTACCAAACAGAACAAGTCATCCATTCTGTGCTTAATTCCTTGAAAAGCAAAATAGGTATAGTCTTCATCTCTCATAGACTAACTTTCATTGAACACATGGATGAAGTTTATCTAATAAGAAAAGGCGAAATAATTGCTCACGGTCCCCCTCAGGAACTGTCGCAAAAAAGTGAAATATATAGGTCTTTGGTGGGACATGCTAAAAGTGGATTTAATACACATTACGACAGCGTTAATAAATAGTGTTTTGTTTTTATGCCTTAGTTTATGTTAGTTTGTATCTAGTCTGAGCCTTATGGCTTAATTTAGTTGTTATGCATATTGTCGGGAAAGTAGTAAAGGCGTTTATAAAACTTGCGGCTAGGCAAGATGACCCCTATTGTGATGTGTTATCTGCTCAAAAAGAACAGTTTTTTAGGTTGATAAAAACCGCTCAGAACACAGAATTTGGGAAACACTATGGTTTTTCCGGCTTAATAAACTTGCCCTTTGAAAAAGCCTATGACAATTTCAGAAGCCAAATCCCTATTTATGACTACTCAAAGATGTATAAGACGTGGTGGCATAAGACTCTTAATGGTGTTCCTGATGTAACGTGGCCCGGAAAAATCAAGTATTTCGCCCTTAGTTCAGGAACCACAGAAGGACCCAGTAAATACATACCTGTTTCTAAGCAGATGCTTAGAGCAATTCGTAAGGGAAGCCTTAGGGTCATGTATTCCCTGCCACAATATCCTCTTCCGGATTGGTATTACCAAAAAGATGTATTGCTTCTGGGTGGTAGCACGTCCATGAAACCAGTTGGCAAAGGGCAGTATGCGGGTGACCTTTCGGGAATTATGTCTGCTGATGTCCCAACTTGGTTTAATTTATTTTATAAACCGTCTCGCAGCGTTACAGCAATAAAAGACTGGAATAAGAAAATTGAAGCAATTGTCAAGGATGCTAAAAAATGGGACATAGGAACAATGGTTGCCGTGCCTCCTTGGGCTCAGCTTCTTATAGAACGTATAGTTGAACACTATAAGGTTGACAATATTCATCAAATCTGGCCTAACTTTTCTGTTCTTGTGTTCGGTGGCTTGTCATTTAAACCATATGAGAAAACTTTTAAATCTCTATTAGGGAAACCAATTATTACAATTGAAACTTATCTTGCCTCTGAAGGATATGTGGCTTATCAGGCTCGTCCCAATGCCAACGGACTCAGGATACTTGCCGACAACAGCATATTTTTTGAATTTGTGACTTTCAATTCCGAAAACTTTGACATGGAAGGAAATATAAAACCAGATGCTCAGGCTCTGTGGTGGGAAGAGGTGCAGGAAAATGTTGACTATGCTATACTACTCACTACCTGTTCTGGAGCATGGCGCTATCTCCTCGGGGACACTGTGAAAATAGTTAACAAAAACACAGGAGAAATTATTATAACTGGACGCACAAAACACTACCTGAGCGTCACAGGTGAACATCTCTCTGTTGAGAATATGACCATGGCTATTGAACGACTGGCTGAACAGCTACAAATAGCAATACCTGAATTCACTGTATATCCATATCGTGTCGGTAGATTCTGGGGACACAAGTGGTTTTTGGGAATGGCACGTCCAATAGACATTTCGGTAAAAGAACTTTCTGGAATGCTTGACGAGATACTGAAACAACTTAATGACGATTATGCTACGGAAAGAACTTCTGCCCTCAAAGAAATAAAGGTGTTTGCTTTGCCAGTGAAAACTTTCTATCAATGGATGGAACAAATAGGTAAGCTTGGTTCACAAAACAAGTTTCCCAGGGTTCTGAAAGGAGAACAAATTAAGCAATGGGAAGAATTTCTTAAAACACAGGGATTAATTCCTGATAATGGAGACGCTTGACGCGATAATAAAAGGAATTGGGCTGGGAATTACCCTTTCTATCTTGGCAGGACCGGCGTTCTTCTTGCTCATATATACCAGTTTGCGGCTTGGCTGGCAGGCTTCCCTATTGTTCGCTCTCGGCGTCTGGCTCAGTGATTTCATATACCTTACCGTGGCATATCTGGGTGTTTCCCATTTTCTTGAACAATGGCTTGCCAATCAATGGGTGGGGCTTCTTGTGGGACTGTTTATAGCGGTTGCAGGTATCGTTTTTATCCTCAGGGCACGTAAAAGTGCTCCTCCACCTATCATAACAAGAAAAATAAAACTTAGAACCAGAACTCAGTTTATGTTATTCTTTCAAGGTTTCTTCCTTAATCTTGGAAATCCATTCGTTATCATATATTGGGTAAGCTTAGCCACCGTAGGCTCCACATTCTCCGATTACAACACATTTATATTTCTACTCTCCATTCTAGGAGGATTAATTATCTCCGATTTACTCAAAATTTATCGAGCAAACTACTTAACTAAGTTCTTGACTCCACGAATTATGAAGCTTGCTAATGTGGTTCTGGGAATTGCTCTTGCAATAGCTGGAATGATTCTCGCAATTAGAAGTATACTATATTTAAACTCATAAGAAACTGCAAGTCGTATAGGGTAAAGTACAGAGTAGAGAAAAGAAAAACTTTTATGAAAAAAACTCTGTGTAAATCATTTTAAACTCCGTGTCACTGTTATCTGCATTAGTTTATAGCCCTACTCTTGTATCTATACAGCCTGACAGAGTTAATTATGAGTACTACATCTGAGAAAGCCATTGAGAGTGCTGCCAGTGTTGGGGATAGGTATCCTGCGCCGGCTATAGGAATAGCTATGGCGTTATATGCAAATGCCCAGAACAGGTTTTGCCAAATGGTTTTATATGTAGCTATTCCCAGTATCCATGCTTCTTTCACCTTTAGTAGCGAATCTGATAGCAGCACCACATGTGCTGAGTTTCGTGCTATGTCTGTTGCCGAGCTGAAGGAGAAGCTGACTGCTGCTGTCATCAGTGCTGGGGCATCGTTTATTCCGTCGCCAACCATTGCCGTGGGCACCTCCCGGTTAAGTTGTTGGATGATTCTTAGTTTGTCGTCGGGACGTGTTTCGTAATACACCTTTTTTATTCCAAGTTTTTGTGCGACCATCAGTGCTTTCTCTTTCTTGTCTCCTGTCAGCAGAATTGGCTCAATACCTTTTTTCCTAAACCATTCAATAACTTCTTTTGCCTCTGGTTTTATGTCGTCTCCAATTTTTAAGTGTCCTATTTCCTTGCCGTCTAATTGGACAGATATGTCTGCGTGTCCGTTATCACTATGTGTCCTGCCAACAAATACAATCTTACCATCTTTCAATCGGGCATAAATGCCTTCCCCTCGCTCCTCCCTAACCTCATCTAACTCCACCAATGTTTGCACATCAGTGCCCCATTCCTCAACAATTGACTTAGCAATGGGATGGATGGAGTGTTTTTCTATGCTCACCACCAGACTCTTAAATTCATCTGGATTAATGTCTGTTTCCCAATGTGTTATCTTAAACTTGCCTGTTGTTAAGGTCCCGGTTTTGTCAAACACCACTCTTTTGATATGTGGAAGGGTCTCAAATACATCTGCATTCTTAACAAGTATGCCTTTTTTAGCCATAACACCCACTCCCACCGCTATGGCTGCCGGAGTTGCTAAACCAAGGGCACATGGACAGGCAATGACCAGAACCGCTACAGCATTTAAGAGAGCTTGATCAAGTGGGCTATCTAAAAAGAAATACCAGATTCCGAAAACAAAGAGGGAAATCATGAGCACGAGGGGCACGAACCATGCACTTATGCGGTCAGCAAGCCGTTGCAATGAAGGCCTTTTCTGCTGTGCCTCTTCAGCTATCCTGATTATTTCCGCAAGGACTGTTTTGGACCCCACTGCTTCGGCTTCCATCACTATGCTGCCATCCACAACAACCGTTCCGCCATAGACTTTGTCTCCAACCTTTTTATGGACAGGAGTGCTTTCGCCAGTAAGGAAGGACTCATCCACAAGAGCGGAACCTTCAATAATCACACCGTCAGTGGGCACCTTCTCCCCTTCAGCAACTATGATTCGGTCCCCTTCTTTGACCTCCTCAAAATCAATCTCTTTAATTGTGCCGTCTGGAAGGAGAACTCTTGCTTTTCCTTGTAGCAGGGCAGTCAATTGCTCAATGGCATCCCTTGTCCTGGCAGTTGCCCGATGTTCAATATACTTTCCCCATAGAATCAGAGTAATGATTCCCGCTGCCGTCTCAAAATATATGTCTCCACCTCTGAAAAGCATTACCCAGCTATAGATGTATGCTGCCGTTGTGCCCAATAGCACAAGAACATCCATATTAGGAGCCCCAACCCGAACTGACTGATACGCCGCTTTTCCCATGAGATACCAACCGAGAAGGAACACCGGGGTAGCAAGGAACGCATGCAACCACGGATTGTGGAGTGCCGGTACGAACATAGCTAGCCACAAGGGAAGGGTAAAAATGGTTGCAAAAACAGTATAGTGCAACAGAGTAAAGCGTGGCTTTTCCGACTTTTTCAGGACTTTGTATCCCAAAGTTTCAATGTGTTCAGCATATTCTGAGCAATCACCCGGACCCTTCACCTTAACATATCCTCTAATGACATCAACAAAGACTTCTTCGGCACCATTAGCTTTCAAAAAAGTCTCTATGCTTCTTGCACAGGATGGACAGTCCATCCCTTCAACACGAAATTCACACAATGCCATGTTATTAGTTTAACGAATGTTTTATGATTGTTCGTTCAATTGGGAATTTTTTTGTGTTATGATTGTTAGTTCTTCTGCAAATTTATTGACCCAAGAAGTGAAGGAATTTCGCGTTCTGCTATTGTCTAGGAAAGAACTGGGAATTTGTTTCTGTGCAGCTTCTTCAATTTCAAATCTGACCTTTTCAAAATCTATTGCTTTTTCTATAGTGTCATGGTCAATTTTTGAAGATATCCAATGTGTTAAAGGAACAAATTGTTCAAATATAAAGCAGTAGGGATTCTTTACATATATTCGTAACAGTTCTTGAAATGCTTTTAGCCATAATTCTTTATCAGTATAGGGAGATAGTTTCATTCCCCATTTTCTGCACCATGCAAATAAGGCTTCAGTAGAGGATTTAGTCCGCAAACTCCACTGATAACCTGCATGTCCAATGTTATAGAGTGAAGCATAATCACCGGTTTCATAGGTAAGAACAAACTTCCATAAGTAATATATAGATCTGCAATATTTGCATTTTTGCAGTATTTGGTGATTATCAAGTTGTTGAGAAAGGATATTAAGTGCTTCTTTGCTAGATTTGGTTGTGGCAGTTGAAATGATTTCGTAAATTACTGTAAATAGGTAATATTTACGGGAAGCTCATCTGTAGGTAAGTTGATGGGTTTGTTAATGTCATTGTAGATGGAAAACAGTTTTTCTTTTACTGATGAGTCGCGAGACATATTACTAAATGTCAAGTCCTGAAAAGTTTGTTTATACCTCTTTTTAACAAGTTACTCTATTTTGCGTCAATGAACTTTGCACCCAAATTATGCCTATAAACCATTGATAATCAGCCTCTTTTCACCTAAAGAAGTGTGTAACTCAGATACTATTGTTCTGAATTTGATTTTAGAGTTTCCTTATGTGCATCACTAAGTAGGTATGCCCTCAAGAAATCA
>JAJRPU010000224.1 GCA_024280615.1 Bacteroidota bacterium
CGGGGGATTGGAAAGGCTTGCTTAGTAGAGAAGCATGTGGCAGGTACCCCTGGGCAACGGGGGTTTATTTAGCCAACCAGAAAGGTTGGAACCCTAAGGTAATTGCCTATGGGACCAGTGCCGACACAGCCGGAGATGCCTCTTCAGTGGTGGGATACGCAACAGTGGGGTATTGGTGAGATGAATATGTTATCTAATTACCCCATTCTGCCTGTTACATAGCTTTCCGTGAGGGGGTGTGAGGGTGCGGTGAGAAGTTTTTTAGTGTCGCTATATTCAACGAGGTGTCCGAGGTAGAAGAAGGCGGCGTAGTGGCTGACCCGTCCGGCTTGGTGGATGTTATGAGTTACAAGGATTACTGTCATTTCTTTGCCCAGTTCGGAAATGAGTTTTTCTATTCTGGTTGTTGCTATTGGGTCAAGGGCACTGGTTGGTTCGTCCATTAGTAGGACTTCTGGTTTAGTGGCTAATGCTCTGGCAATGCATAGTCGTTGTTGTTGACCTCCTGAGAGGGAATATGCGTTGTCTTTGAGGCGGTCTTTGACTTCGTCCCACAGGGCTGATTGTTGCAATGCCCATTCAACTGTTTCGTCCAGAATGCTTTTTTTCTTTATTCCCCGGATACGCAAGCCAAAAGCCACATTGTCGTAAATGGATTGTGGGAATGGGTTTGGTTTCTGGAATACCATTCCTATTCGGCTTCTCAGTTCTTCAATAGGGATTTCGTCGCTATAGATGTCAATTCCCTTGAAATAGACTTTCCCTTCAAGGCGGAACCCTTCAATGTAGTCATTCATTCTGTTGAGGACTCTCAAGAAAGTTGATTTACCGCATCCGGACGGTCCAATCAGTGCTGTAACACGTCGGGGCAAGATTTTCATAGATATATTCTTCAAGACGTGCTTGTTGCCATAGTAAGCATTTATATCATCAACTTCTATTTCAGGGGTTCCATCTGGAATGTCTACAATAGATTTTATTTCAGCATAATCTTTTGCCTCTGCGGTCATTATGTTCAACTTTTTCTTAAATGCTAATTTATGACAAAATAAAAAAGGGGAGGCGTGATGCCTCCCCCACTATTAAAATTTATGTGAAGTTAAAACTAACACCTTATCTCACAGTAACCTTGATTATGTCCGTTCCTTTGATTGTGGTGACTTTAATAAAGTAGACTCCCTTACCAAGATTACCCAAATCAAGTTTGTAAGTTTTGCTTCTGGTAGCAAGTTGTTCATTCTTAAGAATCTGACCGGCAGAGTTAACTACTTGAATTTGCTTAATTTCCATATCAGTTATGAGTTCATATTCATCTCCTCTGGATACAAGCCTAAAGTCCTCAGATATTGAGGGATTACTTGCAGATACAATAGTTACAGAAACTGCCACACATATCGTATCTACCTGCTGACAAGTGTTAAAAGCATACTGACATACATTATATGTCCCGGCTGCAGAATAGGTATGAGACACTGAATCTCCTCCTGAGATAACAGTTCCGTCCCCAAAATCCCACACTATTGAATCTGCATATAGAGATGAATCAAGAACGGTAATAGTCAAGTTATTCGTGTTGTATGCAAACTGAGCTTGAGGCAAGGTATCAACACATCCTGCAACTGCCATATCAACAGAAAGTCGTGCAGCAGTATCAACAGGCAGTCCTATCAATTGCCCATTAGTATCTATAGTAACCCTTTGTGGGATAAACGCCATAAGAACTGTATCTATCAAACAGCCTGGGCATAAGGAGTCAAGAGGCATTGAAACATTAACCCAATTTCCACTGGTTTGCGGCAGAGGAAATATTGCTAAAAAAGCTGGATTGGAGCTATTTGCATCAGAAAGCAAAATAAGGAAAGAGGCACTATCTGAACCTACGTTAGAGGTATATTTATAGGCAAACTGAAAGTTAAATGGGCTATTGTTTGTCGCTTCGAATTGCTGGAACAACGCGTTATAGGGAGTATCACTTATATAAGTCCTTTTTGCAGGTGCTATTATAGCATACGTGTTTCCGTAAGGTGCTCCTGTAGTTCCTGCCTTCAATGTTCCGTTAATTGTTGAGATCAAAGAACCAAGGGGAGAAATAATTGTCTCGTGCTCAAAAGCTGCATCAACAATCCATCTTCTAAAAGTATCGACAGAAGGAGTATACCAATTTTCAAAATCTCCATTTAGAGGGAAGAGTGAGTAATAGTTGCCTCCATTATCATAAATGTTAATGCTATCAACTACCAAAGTACATCCCGGATTTACATTACTAAACACAAATAACCAATGCCTTACGTTTTGGGCATAACCGAATCCAGAGAGTCCCACAAAAATTTGACCTGTCGCCAATGTATACGTTGCAGCATTAGCACCAATATCTATAGAGCCAAAAGCAGACACTCCCAATGTATCATCAAATCCCAAAATCAGGATAGTGGCTGTATCACCAATGTTATTAGGGGAATACTTATACCTGAGTGACACTGACCAGAACTCAAGACCAGCTGGTGTGTATAAAGTTGGTAAGGTAACAATTTGTAATCCAAAAAACGTATCTACTGGGTTGTTAGGCACTTCAATGCGAAGCCCATAGTTTCCTGAGAAACCGGGTTGCTCCTGCTTAATTCCGTAAGAGTATTGGTCTAGATAGAGTATCTTAAACGATTCTGTTGAATGTTCCCAATCAGCAGGCACCGGAACAGAGACAGTATTGAATTGCTCAAATGATGGGTTTGGGATAGTACCGCCTCCACCTTGAGCCATCATTCCCAGAGAAACAACCAATGTTAATCCATTTGCTAATAGCTTTCTCATGGCTGTGCAATTTTTATCATTTTTACAAAATTAGTGCATTTATTAATAAGACGATAATTCTTATCCTATAGTTTAAATCGCATTGCATAATTTTGGTTCAGAAAAAATGTGAGTATGGAACGTGGACAGGATGTATTCACACGGATTGAGGAGTTTGTGCTTGCTTATCCGAAGCAGGTAGCAACAATAGTAGGAGGAATCTTGGTTGTTATAGTAGGGATTTTGGCATACAGAAATTTTTATCTTAATCCGATGAATGAAAGGGCACAAAATCAGTTGTGGAGGGCTATACAATATTTCCAAATAGACTCACTCAACTTAGCGCTTAATGGCGACGGCCTGTATCCCGGATTCCTGCAAATCATTGACAGGTATGGAGGTACTGCTGCGGCAAATACGGCATCTTACTATGCAGGCATTGCATATCTGAAGCTTGGTATGTATGACGAAGCAATAAAGTACTTAGAAGATTGTGACTTTGATGACCCCTTCTTTGAAACCATCAGGCTTAAAGCCATTGGCGATGCCTACGCTGAAAAAGAAGATTATAAAAAAGCACTCAAATGGTATGTAAAAGCAATGAATAAGGCTCCTAATGATTTAACAACTCCAGAGCTTTACAGGCTTGTGGGTCTAATGAATGAGCGACTGGGTAATTTAGAAGATGCTCTGATATTTTATACAAAACTCAGAGAAGAATATGGTAGTAGTGTTGAAGGGCTGTATGCGGAAAAATATATAGGCAGAGTAAAAGCAGCCCTAAAAAGAGAAAAGATATAAATCGCAATATGGCAAAAAGAGACTCCTTTCAATTCCCTAAGCTATACAATTTGCTGAAATTTTCAAATCATATTACTGCCTATGTTGTGCATAGTAGCTGGCATTTAAGTATAATTGAAAAGATGCTATCTGGGACCCTTGAGACGTTGAGAAAATACAATATTGCCAACACAGAAGTTGTTCCTGTAAGTGGTACTTTTGAGATTCCTCAAATGATAAGCCACATTATAAAAATGAATTATAACAATATGGGTAGTGCAGAAAATGGCGAGATTAAATATATACTAACAATTGCTCTTGGGATTGTTATTCAAGGAGAGACTTATCATGACAGAGTGATTTCATACAGTGTGGCAAATGCCCTTCAGTCCATTGCTATTACTTATCCCTTTGTGCCCATTGGCTTTGGTATTCTGACTGTATATAACAGGCAGCAAGCCATAGAGCGTGCATTCGGAAAAAATAACAAAGGGGTTGAGGCTGCTCTGGCTGCTCTAACTCAACTTGACAGAATAATATCCCTTACACTCAGAATGGATAGCCGAGAGCAAGGACGAAGTTGAAGAAAGGATAAGAATATCCGTGTTCAGCGTAAAATTGTTGTTTCCAAGCTGTGTCAAATAACCTATGCAGAACCACTCTTTCATCTTCTGGAAGTGCAGGGTCATATATCTTAAATGCACCGTCTATCCTTAGGATGAAATACACAAGGTTTATTCGCAAGCCCACACCACCACTTATAGCGATTTCTTTCCAGAAGCGAGTTAGGTCAAAATTGCCGAAAGGCATAGTTGAGTCAGGTTTTAAGAGCCAGATGTTTCCTGCATCTGCAAACAATGCCCCTTCAATCATGTTGCCTGTACCAATTCGGTATTCAATGTTTCCTTCCATATAGATGTCGCCTGTTCGGTCACTAAATAGCAGTCCAGTTGGGGAAACGTCATAGGGTGTTGAACCAGGACCCAGGGAACGAACTGTCCAGCCTCTCATACTAACTGCTCCACCAGCATAAAACTGCTTCAAATAAGGGAGCACAGTACTGAGACCATAAGGAATGCCAATTCCCCCAATAGCCCTAATTACAAGATTAGTCTTAGGAGGCCAGAAAAATCTGATGTATCTCCGAATATCAAGAGTTACTTTAACATATTGAGATATTGGAAGCTCCCCATAGGAAAGGTTGGCATACTTATTAAGCAAGTATAATGAATTGCCTGCAAAATCTAAGTCAATCGTAAGGAACCAATATCTGCTCCATCCTTTATAGAACTGGTCTAATAAGAACCTATAGCTGCCACCAAATATCAACTGGTCCTGTAGGCTTTTCCTAAGTCTGGGGTTGTTCTCAACTATTTCGTAATATAAGTCTGATATTGCGAAGACCCTAAGCCAATAGGCTGATAAAGGGGAAAAGGAATGTTCCTTTAAGGGCAATTTTTTATAAACGAAATCTTCACGCTCCCGCCATCTGTAAAGGAAAGCAGCCTGTGCTTGTCCGAAAGTTAATTCTGGTCTTTGTTCATAGGAAAGGTCTCCTTGAAGTTGAGTTGTTGCAGTTAAGAAAGATGTTTTAATAAGGGGAGCCATGAGAGTAGGGAATGATAGTCTGGCTCCTGCCGTCACCGACCACAGCCTAAATATCTTATTTTGTCCCAAGACTTGTAATTCCATACTTGCCCTGCCCATAAGGTTCATCTCCTCTGAACCGTTAAAAACGTTCCTATTTGTATAAGTTAATGATGAAGCGAAACCTGCTATGGTAGCAGTTCCAGTATTGGCTTCCAAATCAACTATTAATGACCGCTGGGGAGACCTGTCCAAACAAACATACATATCAACTCTGTTAGAGTCAATTCTTTTCAGGTTAATGTTTGCATATCTAAACAAAGCCAATGAAAGCAATCCATTATTCATTAATTTTTCTAATCTTTCATAGTCAAGCATTAAGCCTTTCCTATATGGAATTTTATCTATTAATCTCTGCCACTTCATTAAGTCTGGTTGAACAGTGATTACATATATGCTTCTGGAGGTATCAACAAAAGGAATTGTGTCCGCACCTTGCCTAACAAAGCAAGATGAATTATCTGGAATCACATATATATCTTGCAAGTAATATTGCCTCAAAGCTATGGAATCTTCTTTTACATTCATATACACTGCAACCGTATGTTCTGTATTATTCGTATCTAATTCATAATAGATCAAGGATGGGTTAAAGAACACATAGCCTTCGTTCCGCAAAGTCGTAGTCCACCACTGCCTATCCTGTTCAAGCAAAGCATAAGAAAAAGGTCTTCTAACCTTGGCAGGATGTCCCATTAAATGCTTCAAGAACAGCCTAAATAGTTTTCCCCTACGAGGAGGAATAAATTTTGAAATGATGAATTGTGGTCCGCTATTCACTTCATAAGTTACAGTTGCAAGACTAAGTCCCCTTCGCTCTTTAATAGAAATCTTTTTTGTTACTGAAGCAAGCAGATAACCCTGTGTGAACAAATACCTTTGCATTCTCCACGAGGACCTAGAGACAAGGCTTGTATCAAGCCACACAGGTTCCTCACCCATTCGGTTAACTAACCATTTATAGAATTTGCCTTCTTTTTCATTAAAAAGTGTCCAGACAGTCAGCCGCAAGGGTATAATCCCCAGAAATTTAGTGTTCGGCAAAGGCTTAGCCAACGAATAAAGGTCTTGTTTGAGTGCCGAGGATGCCCCTTCTATCTTAACTTCGTAAAGTAATGGCTTATCGGAACGGAGAGACTTAGGCACCCCACAAGCCTGTATTAATAACGCCATTATTAGCAATGCAAACATTGGAAATAAAGAAAAATGCTTACCCGAAAAGAAATTGCATATATTAATAAACTTCAACGGAATGCTAAATTCAGACATAAAGAACGGAAATTTGTTGTAGAAACTCCTAAGGTTGTTACTGCACTTCTCCATTCCAATGTAAAAATAGAGAGAATTTACGCTACAGAAAATTGGTTGAAAACTATCAATTTACCGAAGGCTCTAACAGTAAAAACCATCTCCGAAAAGGAGCTACATAAGATTTCTTCCTTAACGACTCCCAATCAGGTTGTTTGTATTGCTCAGATTCCAGAAGTAGCTCTTCCCTCATCGCTTCCCCACAACTGGTATCTCTATTTAGACAGCGTACGAGACCCCGGTAACATGGGCACCATAATAAGACTGTGCCATTGGTTTAACATTCCCCTATTATTTGGGACAGCCGACTGTGTGGACATTTACAATCCTAAGGTTGTCCAGGCTTCCATGGGCTCCATCGGATACGTTAAATTTATTACTATCCCCCTTTCAAACCTCCTTAAAAAATATCCTGATTTCCAAGCCTATTGCCTATCCGTTTCCGGGACTTATATAAATAAAGCGAATTTGCCGGAGTATGGCTTTCTGGTAGCAGGTAATGAGAGCCGTGGCATTTCATCTGAAACAGCCAAAAACTGTAATTCAACACTTAGCATCCCAAGATTCAATCAACACATTGATTCCCTAAATGTAGCAATGGCAACAGCAATGGCACTATATCATGTTAAGATATGTAAGCCTCAATAGTTTGTTATCCCGCAATCTTCGGACAATAAATTTGCCTACTCTTAAGACGCTTCTTAAACTTAAATCCGTAGAAAGCGACAAAGACCTCAACCCCACCCCTCATTAAGTTCGCAACCCGAAGGGAGGAAAGAGTTATGTCATAACTAACTCCAAAGCCCCAAGATTGAGAGTCATACCTAAAAGCAGGATATATAGCATCACCTATACGATACCACATTCCCAAAGTGATTGATTTATCCCTACCTCTAAATCCGGAACCGTATCCCTTAGGCCATGGGTAATACACCCAACCTGCTCCAGCAGTATACTCTGTATATTCATGTTGTCTTAAATGTAGGAAAGTGAGGACGAGGGAAGAACGAGTGCCTATATCGGTAATGAAACCTACATAAGAAGTTAAACGTGGATACATTGGAATAGGTTCGTAGAAATAGGTTTGAGGATTGTTAAGATGATATACGCTGCCCCCTAAGAATAGTGAAGTATGCGGATTAAATGCGAAGAAGCCCCATATTCCAGTGTTCAGGTCAATAAACCCCACTGAGGTATTAACGAAATATTCACCTGATGGAACAGTTGGGTCCGGTCCAAAGATTGTGAACTGGGACCCGAATATGAGCCTGTCTGTTTCAAATGACCTGACGCCATATCCAAGTTGCAAGCCAACACCAACATATATTGGAGCCTCTTCATTTGAACTAAACGACCGATGATAAGCGACGCTAACAAGCCCCTCCGTAGTTCCCAATTGAGAATGCCCTGCCCGATCTTCCAACACCATCAAGCCAACACCAAGGTAATCAGGAAATAAAACATCTTGCAATAAAGGCAAATCAATGGAACCATAAAATGTTTTATACGGATATGGAGTTATTGAGCGCCATTGGTTTCTATATGCAAACACCGCCCTGAAGGTACTGGGCATAAATCCAGTCATTGCCGGATTAATCCACAGATTGGGCATGAAATATTGTGAGTAGTGGACATCCTGAGCACCAGCAACTATTCCAACAAGCAACAACAACCATTTTCTCATCACACGTCTTTTTTTCTACTCATTAGCAAATATACACAAAATTAATTTAACTATCCAAATCAGCTGATAAAATTCCTAATTCCATTATTCCGAAGCTTTATACTTTTGTATGTATGATAAGAATAATTGTTGATTCGGGAGCGACTAAGGCTCGTTGGCTTATCAAAAGAAAACGAGGCAAAAGCCAATTGATCGAAACAGAGGGTATAAACCCTTATTTCTATACAGAGGAAGAAGCCGTTAATCTAATAAAAAATGACCTTGAATTAAATGCACCCTTCCTTAAAGATTATGAAGTTGAAGAAGTAATATTCTACGGTGCTGGTTGTTCAACGGAACAACGATGCTTGTTAATGGACCACATCCTTCAAAGTGTGTTTCCTCGTGCTAGAATAATTGTTCATCACGATATTTTAGGAGCAGCACGAGGCATATTAAAAGACAAACCCGGTTACGTCGTGATTATTGGCACTGGAAGCAACACTTGTTATTACAATGGTAAGGAAATAGTTGCTCGTCACGGTGGCTTGGGTTACATTCTCAATGATGAAGGAAGCGGTGCTGACATAGGTAGGCATTTAATAGCGGCGTGGCTGGATGGAGACATGCCTTCCGACTTGTTGTCCACTTTTGAGGAATTCATTGGAATGACGGAGGCTGAAGTTATTTTCAAGATTTATCAGGACAAGCGTCCCGCCCGATTCCTCGCTCAACAAACTTTATTTGTGAGTGAACACATTGACAATCCGTGGTGCAAACAGCTTGTTAAGTCACGGTTCAAAGCCTTAGTGACCAAACACTTAAAGCCATTGATTGCAAAAGTTGGCAAGGAAGACCACATTCATGCCTCAGGTTCAGTAGTATATCATTTTCAGGACATATGGAAGGAAGTTCTAAATGAAGAAGGACTAAAATCAGGGGAAATAGTTGTAAACCCTTTGGATGGACTTGCTGAGTTCCACTGGGGCAAAAAGTAGGCAATTCATTATTTTTAAGTTACAAATTCAGATATGAAAATAACTGAACAACCTTCTGAGTATCATAACCTGGAACAAAAGGACATAAAGGAAATTCTTGAGATAATAAACAGGGAAGACACTTTTGTGCCAATAAGAATTAGAGAAGCACTCCCTCAGATAGAACGGTTAACAGAGGCATACATAAGGCATTTGGAGTCCGGAGGCAGAATTTTCTATGTTGGCACAGGCACAAGTGGTAGGCTTGGTGTGCTTGATGCCGCTGAATTGATTCCGACTTTTGGCATTCCGGAGGGTGTAGTTATTGGCATTATAGCCGGTGGAGATGAAGCTTTGAGGCGTCCTGTTGAATACGCCGAAGATGACCCGGAGGCTGGCTGGCAAGAACTATTGAAGCATAATGTTTCGGATAAGGATTTAGTAATAGGAATTTCTGCGTCTGGAACAACCCCTTTTACAGTGGGAGCTATTGAGCGGGCTGCTCAAAACGGCATAGAGACAGGATGCATAACATGTAATCCTAATACTCCCTTAGCGAAACATAGTAAGTATCCTGTTGAAGTGATTGTTGGTCCTGAAGTGATAGCTGGAAGCACGAGGATGAAGGCTGGAACAGCCCAAAAACTAATCCTTAATATGGTAAGTACTACAGCGATGATAAAACTGGGCAGGATTTTGGACAATAGGATGATTGATATGCAAATTGTGAACCAAAAACTTTTTAGAAGGGGTGTTAAATTAATTGTTGAATGGACTGGAGTTGACCAAGACATTGCTGAAAAATTACTACTTTCGGAAGGAAGTGTAAGAAAAGCATTAGAAAAAATAAAGAAATATGGCGTTGATTTTAGTGGTTGATGATGAAGAAATGATAAGGGAAGCATTGACCCAAATTTTTGAAGAGGAAGGGCACAAAGTTGTGGGACAGCCCAGTGCCCATGATGCAATCAGATGGTTAAAAAAATACAAGCCAGATGTTATTTTTCTTGATATAAAAATGCCACGGATGTCAGGACTGGAAGCCCTTGAAGAATTTCAAAAAATACATTCTGATGTACCAATCATAATGCTCACAGGACACGGAAATGAGGAGGTCGCCTTTGAAGCCGCTAAAAAAGGCGCTTTTGACTACATAAATAAGCCCCCTGATTTAAACAAACTTTTAATAACACTCAGGAATGCATTGGAAAACAAGACTCTTAAAACAGAAGTAAAAAAACTAAAACAGAAAAAAGCTGAGATTCCTCCACTAATAGGTGTCTCCCCAGCAATGCAAAAAGTAAAGGAACTAATTGAGAAGGTGGCACCCACTGACGTGAGAGTATTAATCACTGGCGAAAGTGGGGTTGGTAAGGAGGTGGTAGCAAAACATTTGCACTTGAAGAGTCAACGTTCCAGCGGTCCATTTGTGAGCATTAACTGTGGAGCCCTGCCCTCTGAACTAATTGAAAGTGAATTGTTTGGTCATGAAAAGGGTGCCTTCACATCAGCCGTCCGACAACACATAGGGAGCTTTGAGCAAGCAAATGGAGGAACTTTATTCTTAGATGAGATTGGTGAAATGCCGCCCTCTGCACAAGTAAAACTGTTGAGAGCCCTTGAAGAAAAAGCTATTACAAGGGTTGGTGGTGAGAAAAAAATTCCTGTTGACGTACGCGTCATCTCGGCAACCAATAAGAACCTGAAAAAAGAGATAGAAAAAGGCAACTTCAGGCTTGACCTTTACCACAGAATTAATGTGGTTGAAATACATATTCCTCCTTTAAGGGAACGTCCTGAGGACATACCTCCCCTAGTTGAACATTTCGTAAAACAGTTTAAGGCAGAAGGACTTCCTGAAAAACAGTTTCCTCCTGAAACGTTAAAGGAATTACAACAACTTCCTTGGTATGGAAACATTAGAGAACTAAGAAATGCTATTGAAAGGCTTTTAATTCTTGTGGAAGATGAAGTTGTTACTCCTCAACACGTTAAAGAATTCATTGAATAAACCTTTTTTCTTTTGCCAAGTGACTTTTGTAATAGTAACTTTATGATCATTTTGCTATCTTTGTATTAAAATGGTTCCAATGATAATACTAAGCTTGATTCCTGACAATTGGGCTCACATACATCTTCTAGTGAATCACTTTCCCATAATTACAGTGTTCTGGGCATTTGTCTTTCTCCTGTGGGCTTATATAAAAAAGAATAATTCATTATTTAAAGTAGGGCTATATATGCTAGTATTTACTGCTTTGTTTAGCATATTCAGTTTCATAAGCGGTGAGCAAGCAGAAGAATTTATTGAACATTCACAAGCTATACAAGCAAGCTATGAAGCCATTGAGGAACACGAGGAGGCGGCTCAAACAGCCAATATAGTAGCGGTCGTCACCGGTATCATAGCTCTTGTCTTTCTCTTTTTCAACCTTGAGAATAAATTATTCAAATTAGGGCTCATTGCATTAGCTATTGTCGTACTTATTTTGATGGCTATTGCCGGCCATACAGGCGGACACATAATGCACAGCGTTGAGCTAGGCTAAAATATGGAAAATAGCAGTCTTTTTTATATTATGCCCAGTCTCTTTCCAACTTTGACGAAGGCTTCCAGTGCCCTGTCTATATGATGTTTCTCATGGGCTGCGGAAAGTTGAACTCTTATTCTTGCTTGACCCTTAGGCACCACCGGATAAGAGAATCCAACGACATAAATGCCTTCTTCAAGCATCATATCGGCAAACTTAGTTGCTTTTGCAGCATCATAAATCATAATTGGCACAATTGGTGTGTTTCCTGGTTTGATATCAAATCCAGCTTTTTGGATCTCTTCCCTGAAATAGCGAGTGTTTTCCATTAGCTTATCCCTAAGATGTGTTGATTTTGATATTATGTCAAACACCCTAATGGCTGCTCCAACAATTCCCGGCGCTAAGGAATTTGAGAATAGATAGGGTCTAGCCTTCTGTCTGTACATTTCAACTATTTCCTTATGAGAAGCAATGAATCCGCCCATTGCACCACCAAGTGCCTTGCCAAGAGTACTGGTTATTATATCAACTCGTCCCATAACACCGAAATACTCATGGGTGCCTCTACCAGTATCTCCAATAAATCCAGTTGCGTGGCTATCGTCAACCATTACAAGGGCGTCATATTTTTCAGCAAGTTCAACAATGTCTTTCAAAGGAGCCATATCACCGTCCATGGAAAACACTCCATCAGTAGCAATGATTTTGAACCTGGCATCTTTTGCTTCTTTGAGTTTTTCTTCCAAGTCGTTCATATCAGCGTGCTTATATATATATCTTTTTGCCTTGGTCAATCTAATTCCGTCAATTATTGAAGCATGATTTAATTCATCGGAAATAATAGC
>JAJRPU010000225.1 GCA_024280615.1 Bacteroidota bacterium
CATAGTGGTAATGTTGTTACATACAGTAAGCATAAGCTTTACACAAAATTTGATTCATTACCTGCTCCTGCCTTCATTGTTGGCTATCCTAACGTACTGCTTCAATTTCTCTATGTAGTCCCTATCAACATCGCCTAAGGTTCGTTCATACTTCCTGTCTACCCATTGTCTCTTTATGCCGTCCCATTTCTTGGAAGTGATATACCATTTCTCGTATCCCTTGGCACCCAGCCTTTCCACGAACCATCGTCTTGGGTTGTTGGCACTTGCCTGTTTTTTTAGTTCTGTTTATTTTTCTGCTCATAGTAATGCAAAGATAGGGCAAAAATCTTTTATAGAACCATTATTACAGACAACTAAAACAAAATTATAGTACGCAAAATTCTTGATATATCAACAAAACCCTTTATATTACTAAGATTAGCAAGGGTTAACTATTTGTAACTTGAGTTACAGGATGAAGAATTATCATTTGTACTAAATTTTCAAGACTGAAAGCGATTGTTTACTTCCTATCAATCAAATTCTTCCACATCATGGAAGGTGCTGGCTTGCCCGTAACATCAGTATACTTAGCGCTCTTTTTGCGGTTATAAGGCACTTCCACTTCTCCACTAACTTCAAAGAAAATCAATTGACCGATGGGCATTCCGGCATAGACCCGCACTGGTTGAACAACGAAAATTTCTAGGGTCCAGTGGTTACAAAAACCAACGTCCCCCTTCCCAGCAGTGGCATGAATAAAAATTCCCAATCGTCCCGTGCTGCTCTTCCCCTCAAGAAACGGCACATGCTTGTGAGATTCGGTGTATTCCTCAGTGACTCCAAGGTATAACCTTCCCGGCTCCAACACAATGCCCTCATCAGGAATTATGAGTTCCTTAACAGGATTTTCCTTTGCCGCATCCAGGACATCAGTATCATAGACCATCAAATACTTGCCCAGATGGACATCATACGAATTGGAACCAAGGGATTCTCTTCTGAACGGCTTGATAACTATGTTCCCTCTCTCAATCTCTTCCAAAATCCTCCTATCAGACAGTATCATAACATATACAAAGTTATCACACATTTTGTTTTTGCGGGATGCCTTTCTGAAGTTTTTGCTTCCGTTTTCCTTCTTCAATAATGTGTTCAATGAATTGGATAGGTGTCATGCCTTCTTCTGCTGCCTGATGGAATATCACTGTTGCGGGCGTCATTCCCGGTAAAGAGTTCACTTCAATAATAACCACTTCTGGCTTGTTATCAGGATGCAATCTTAGGAAAGCGTCAACACGGGCATAGCCATGAATATCAAGCACTTTGGCAAGCCTATTTATCTCTTTTTGAATTGTTTTTATAATTCTCTGGTTCTCTTCTGCATCATCCACGAATACCGCAGGTGTAATGTTTTGCCCTTCTCCTGCTAAGAACTTCTCTTCAAGAGTCAAAATTTCTCCTTTGGTAGGCACAAGGGAAGGAACAAAAACCCTGTGAACCACACTACCTGTCTTCTCATCTGTCTCAGTAGTCAATCCAACAGTGATTTCAAACAGTTTGCCCCCTCCGGATTTCCTAACCAAGTCTTCTATAAGGAAGCTGTCCTTAGGCGGGAATAAAGCATTCACTGGAAGGTTTAGGATTTCGGCATACTCTTTATTCAATTCGTCTTTGTCCCTGAAGGTTGTTTCTGCATAAGCCTCCAGTTGATTTCTGTTCTTGATAACAATCACTGCCGATGAGCAACCTTCGTCCACTGGCTTTGCAATAAATGGATAAGAAAATTCGCTTTCAATAAGTTTAATTACTTTATCTTTATCTAAATGCCAATCTTGTTTCTTAACAACCTTTTGTTTCTGAACAGAAAATCCATGTTGTCTCAAAACTTGATTAGTCAGGTGTTTATCAATTGTAATTTTTGATGATTCAATACCTGAGCCATTGTAAGGAAGCCCTATTTTCTCAAGTATCTCCTGCACTGTTCCATCCTCTCCGGGTCTGCCGTGCAAAGCAATGAAAACGAAATCAACAAGTTCGGGAAGTTTGTCCCAATGCACTAGTTCAGGTTTTTCAACTGCATGCTTGTTTGCAAATTGACTTATAATATCGGAAAGTTCGTTCTTTATGTCATCAAGCAATTCCGGACGCTTATAGTTTCTTATTTCTTCGGCTATATCGTCTGCGTTGTCCTTGTAAAGCAAATGCAAGGGAATTTTGTATAGTTCAAGGGCATCTGTTTCGCTTTTCAATAGAAATAGAGGGATTGGTTCATAATGTTCTGATGCAAGCAATTTCTCAAAAATGTTCCGTCCACTTTCAACGGATATGTGCCTTTCCGATGAATACCCACCCATTATTACAGCAACTCGTTCCTTCGTTTTTTCCTTTGCCACGTTTTGGATGGAATGAAGATTTTGCCCCTTTGAAAAGATAATTGCATTAGCAGTCGGGCTATTGAACCGATGGTTCAATGACAGAAAGATGCTGTATGTAAGGAACTCAGAAGGTCCCATACCTATCAATGCGGTTTGATGGAATAGCAGAGATGACGGAAGCATTCCGGACGTCGTGTTAGGGTCGTTTATAATAGCTTCCCCCGTAGTGGTTAGAAAGCCATCTATACGAGCATACACATCACATCCTATTAAATGATAGGCATCTTGACTAGACTGCCTTATTTTCTGGATTTCTTCAATGGGCAATTGGGCAGGCGTCCTTTTTCGTGCCATTCCGGCAAGATACTTAGACCTATAGTCAAATACTCGTCCCGCCTTTAAAATTTCAGTAGGCAGAAGGGCAACTGGTTGCCCCGATGAATTCTCCAATACAATGCAAGAAAATTCTTTTCCTTCCAACGCTTCCTCCACAAGAACATGCGTCTCAATTGGAAACCCTGCTAACACGACTTGTTCAGACAGGTCGCACCCAGAATCCAAAACATTTATCAATCTGACCGGACTGTTTATTACCTCTGAAATAGTATTTCCCTGTTCATCATAAATAATAACAGGAAACCCGATTGAGTAACGTGGGTCAACAAGGTCCTTAATAAAGCGATATTTCTGGTTATCACTTAAACTTCTCCAATATGATATGTTAAGACGTTTCAGGAAAAATGCCTTATCAATGGCTTCTTGCAAACTTTCAATACTGTCAACGAAAGAGACTCCTATGCTTGACCCTTGATTTGCAGGCTTTACAACCACTCTTTTAATATCATTAAAAAATTTATATACAAGATTATTCAATACTGACTTAAAGTCCTGTAGCCAGTCTTTGCGATAAATTACGATTCCGTTTGCAACAGGCTTTCCCGATAATTCAAATTGTTTTTTCACTTTGATTTTATCCACAGACAATGCAGTTGGAAATATTCCTGAATTACTATAAGGAATTCCCATAAATTCAAGCATTCCCTGCAGTGTGCCGTCTTCCCCAAAGGGACCATGCAGGACCAGATAAGCGAAATCAATCAGGTCAAGAAGGTCCTCATAAGAAATTTTTTTGCCTATCTTGCCTATATGTCTGACTATCTGGCGTGCATCTTCTATGCTCTCAATATAAATTTGAAAAGACTTTTCAGATTCAGAAAGTAACTCTGGAACTGGATAGAAGTCCCGAATTGTACCTTTATAGAGATACTTCCAGTCAAGTAGAATAAGATTTCCCAAGCTATCCACGAAGATGGGAATTGGTTCAAAAACTTCTCTGTTCAAGTTATCAAAAACTGTTCTGCCGCCACTAAAAGAAATCTCCCTTTCTCTGGATGCCCCTCCAAAGAATATTCCCACTCTAAACTTAGAATGGCTCATAGTTCAAAATTACGATATGCATAACTGCCATAATGGGGATGGTTCAGTTAGAATGACCGGGCGGCATCCAGAATAATCTGCGTTCCTCTTTAAGTTTCTGGATGGGCTCCTTTAGGTCAATGGGTTTTTCAACAGGGTTCTTCTCAAGGGCTATTTTAAGAACTTCTTTCATATTGTCAACAAAATGTAGCTTTAACTCCTGTATTGCTTTCTTTTCTTCCTCGTCAAGTTCTTCAAGGTCTTTTTTGTTCTTCTCGGGTAGTATAACGTCTGTTATTCCTGCTCTGTGTGCTGCCAACAACTTCTCTCTTATGCCACCAACTGGCAGGACCTTGCCCCTTAATGTTATTTCTCCCGTCATAGCAAGATTACGCTTAACTCTCTTTTGAGTAAATGCACTGGTAAGGGCAGTCAGTATTGCTATTCCTGCCGATGGTCCATCCTTAGGAATTGCTCCTTCAGGAACATGTAAATGGACATCCCAATAGTAGAACACCTCTGGGTCAATACCGAATTCTTCTGAATGTGCCCTTAGCCATGACAGGGCTGTTGTTGCCGATTCACGCATTACGTCTCCTAAACTTCCAGTAAGAATTAATTTTCCTTTACCCTGATAAAGAGCAACTTCAACAAATAGGATATCTCCTCCGAAAGGCGTCCATGCCAAGCCTATGGACACTCCCGGTGCTTGAATGTGTTCAGCCAAACTCATTTCAAACTTTTCTGGTCCTAATATCTTCCTTATATCCTTCTTAGTTATGTTGGGCTTAAATTCTTCTCCCCGTGCTACTTGCGCTGCTCTATATCTAACTATTGCTGCCAGTTGCTTCTCAAGGTTCCGGACACCGCTTTCTCTTGTATATCGCTCTATGACGTAACGAAGTGTTGGCGTTGGAATTTTAATCATTGTGTGTTCCAAGCCGTGTTCCTTGATTATCTTAGGTAATAAATGCCTTTTCGCTATTTCTATCTTTTGTTCTGTGGAATAACCTCCTATGTAGATAACCTCCATTCGGTCCAATAGGGCTGGATGTATAGTTGCTGTGGTATTAGCAGTGGCAATAAATAACACTTTAGACAGGTCAAATTCCAACTCCAGATAGTTGTCATAAAAATGGCTATTTTGTTCTGGGTCAAGGACCTCCAATAGAGCTGCTGCCGGGTCCCCTCGGAAATCCCGTCCAATCTTATCTATTTCATCCAGCATGAAGACAGGGTTGGCAGTCCCCGCCTTCCTTATTAGTTGTATAATACGTCCCGGCATTGCTCCGATATAAGTCCTCCTATGTCCCCTAATTTCTGCCTCATCGTGCAACCCCCCAAGAGACATTCTTACGAACTTCCTGCCAAGAGCCTCTGCTATGCTCTTTCCAAGAGAGGTTTTACCCACCCCTGGTGGACCCACAAATAGCAATATAGGAGCTTTCATATCTTCTTTTAGCCGTTCCCTTTTCACCTTAAGGACTGCCAAATGTTCAAGAATTCTCCTTTTGACCTTGTTCAAGTCATAGTGGTCCCTGTCAAGTATCTTACTAGCCCTGTTTAAATCATAGTTGTCCTCTGTATATTCATTCCAAGGCAAGTCAAGCAATAGTTCAAGATAACTCAATATCACGGAATATTCAGGCATAGCGGGATGCATCCGCTTTAATCTCTGTAATTCCCGTTCAAAAGCTTTTCTGACGTGTTCTGGCAGCTGCTTCTTATCCGCTTTCTCTTTTAATCGCTGTATCTCTGGGTCCCCAGACTCCATTCCAAGCTCCTCCTGAATAGACTTTAGTTGCTGCTGTAATACAAATTGTCGTTGTTGCTTTTCTAACTCAGAGCTTACCTTCTCTTGGATTTCTTGTTTAATCTTTAACACTTGCTTTTGAGCCACTAACTGGTTGACCAATAGGTCCGCCTTCCTAACGTAGTCATTTTCAGAAAGAATGCGAATTTTCTCTTGAAGAGGAATGTCCAGATGGGAAGCAATCATATTAATTAACAATAATGGGCTGTCTATGTTGTCAATAAAGGTTGATAAGGCTTCTGACAACTTCGGAGGCAATAACTCAAGAAGTTCTTTAAGAGTGTCCTTAATAACAAGCATTCTGGCAGTAAGCTCTGGATTTTTATGGTCATAAATATCCTGAAGAGGGGATACCTTGCCTTTCAAAAAAGGCTCCTTCTGAATAATCTCTTCAAGTTTGAACCTTCTGACCCCCTGTATTATTGCATTATATTCATCTTTCCCTGTCTGAATCAGTTTTATTATGCGTGCTGCTGTTCCAACAGAAAATAAATCATTAATATCGGGGTCTTCAATATCAGGTTGAACCTGAGTAACGACTCCAATAAACGACTGTTCCTCAAACGCCTTCTTCACCGCAGCCACTGACTTAGGTCTGCCCACCGCTATAGGCATAATCACCGAGGGAAAAAGGACAGTGTCTCTTAGTGGCAATAACGGCAGCTCATCAGAAATCTCCGCGCTTAAGAAAAACTCTTCATTTCCTGGGGTAGGAATTATTGGTTCGCTAAACTTTTTCTCCGTCATAGTTTTACAAATTTAAGCGATTATTTAGAAAATGCAAAAAGGGCAGGCATTACACCTGCCCCCCTAACATTATGTGCCGATGCACAAGTAAAGCCAGAATTAAATCTCCTGTGCAACCTCCTCTTCCTTTTTAATAGGTTGGGCTTCAAATTCAAGCCTTTTACCATCGTCGGAAACTTTAACAATGATTCGGGACCCGGGTTTTATTTCATCAGCAAGAATCATCCGGGAAATCTTATCAATAACTTCCCTTTGGATAACCCTCCGTAGCGGTCGGGCTCCAAATTCAGGTTCAAACCCACCGTGGTCGGCAAGCCATTCGGCGGCTTCATCAGTGAGCACAATTTCCATTTCCCTGTCTTTGAGCAATTTGTTATAGTAGTTGATGAGCAGTTTGGCAATTTGGACTATTTCTTTCTTGGTCAATGGTTTGAATACAATTATTTCATCAACCCTGTTAAGGAATTCAGGTCGGAAGTGCCTTTTGAGAATGTTATTAAATATCAGTTCCTTGGTTCGTTCCATTACAACTTGCAATTCGTCTTCCGAAACATTGCTTAGGTTTTGTTGGATAATATCCGAACCAAGGTTGCTAGTCATTATGATTATTGTATTACGGAAGTTTGCAACCCTGCCTTTATTATCGGTCAATCTACCATCTTCCAAGACCTGTAACAATATGTTGAACACATCTGGATGAGCCTTCTCTATCTCGTCAAGCAATATCACAGAGTATGGTTTCCTACGAACCGCTTCGGTCAACTGACCGCCTTCCTCATAGCCCACATATCCCGGAGGGGCACCAATCAATCGTGAGACGGAATGTCGTTCTTGATACTCACTCATATCAATCCGAATCATAGCATTTTCATCGTTGAACAGGACTTCTGCCAGTGCCTTGGCAAGTTCTGTTTTACCAACCCCCGTGGGTCCAAGGAATATGAATGAACCGAGCGGTCGCTTAGGGTCAGATAGCCCTGCCCTGCTCCTCCTAATAACTTCTGCAACAGCGTGGACAGCTTCCTCTTGGTCAACAATTCTCTTATGGATTTCGTCTTCAAGATGCAAGAGTTTCTCCCTTTCAGATCGCATTAACTTGCTCACCGGAATGCCTGTCCACTTGGATATTACTTCCGCAATGTCTTCAGCATCAACTTCCTCTTTCAATAAACGTTTTCCTTCTTTGGCAAGTTCATCAAGTTTGTTCTCAATTTCCTTAATCTTATTCTCAACTTCGGGTATCTTTCCATATTTAATTTCTGCTGCCTTGGTATAATCTCCTGCCCTTTGTGCCTCTTCTGCTTCCAATTGTAGTTTTTCAAGTTCCTTACGCAAAGAGTTCAATTCATCAAGCAAAGCCTTCTCCTCTTTCCATTGTGCCATTAACTTGTCTAATTCCTCTTTCAATTCTGCAATTTGCTTGCTGATAAGTTCTTCTTTCGTTTTATCTTTTTCCAATTTAACGGCTTCGCGTTCTATTTCCAATTGGCTAATCTTTCGTTGCAATTGGTCAATGACCTCAGGCATTGAGTCAATCTCCAAACGCAATTTAGCAGCTGCCTCATCAATCAGGTCTATAGCCTTGTCTGGCAGTTTTCTGTCTGTTAAATATCTAACTGAAAGTTCTACTGCTGCTATGATAGCATCGTCTTTTATGCGAACCTTATGAAATGATTCCATACGTGGTTTTAGTCCTCGCAATATGGCTATTGCTGCTTCTGGCGTCGGCTCATCAATAATAACTTTTTGGAATCGCCTTTCCAGTGCCCTGTCTTTTTCAATGTATTTTTGATATTCGTCCAGTGTTGTGGCACCTATTACTCGCACATCTCCACGTGCAAGGGCTGGTTTCAAAATGTTTGCTGCATCAAGGGAACCTTCGCTGGCTCCGGCACCCACTAATGTGTGAATCTCGTCAATGAACAGTATAGCCCTTCCTTCTGACTTCTCTGCCTCTTCAACAACTGCTTTTAACCTCTCTTCAAACTCACCACGATACTTAGCCCCTGCCATCAGAGCAGCCATATCAAGGGCAAATATAATCTTGTCTTTCAATGCCTCTGGAACATCACCCTTAACTATACGTTGCGCTATTCCCTCTACAATGGCTGTCTTACCAACTCCCGGGTCTCCTACTAAAACGGGGTTGTTCTTAGTTCTTCGGGAAAGAATATGCATCACACGACGAATCTCTTCATCCCTTCCAATTACTGGGTCTAACTTGCCTTTCCTCGCCAACTCATTGAGGTTTCGTGCAAACTTTTCAAGGACTTGATATCTGCTTTCAGCAGTTGGCGTAGTTGCTTTCCTTCCCTGTCTAATATCTTGAATAGCCATTCTCAAACCTTTCTCAGTTATTCCATGTTGACGCAAAAGTTCACCCACTCTATCTGCTGATAGGGCAAGGGCAAGCCATAAAAGTTCAATAGTAACATAGTCATCTTTCATTTGCTGGGCAAGGTCAAGGGCTTTTTGCAAAACGTTATGGGCTTCACGACTAAGATATTGACCGTGGTCTTGGTCAGTCTTAGGATATGAATCAATGATTTTTTTTAGTTCTTGTTTAAGACGATTTGGGTCAACATTCAATTTGTTAAGTAGATATGGCGTAACATCTTGGTCCTCTGAGATTAGTCCCATAGCCAAATGAGCAGTGTCTATTTGTTGGTTTTTATTAGCCACTGCTAAGTCCTGTGCTTTCTGTATAGCCTCCTGTGCTCTTATTGTGAATTTCTTTATGTCCATAGCGTTCTTTTTTGCCTTGTTTTATTGCAATAATGTTGCCAAGCGTTAAATATAAGACAAATATACTTTATAAGATGGTAGAAATGTCAAGAGGTTGCCACTCTGTCACAAGATAGTGTTGTGTTTGTCTGGTTATCTCAGACAGAATGACCTCTCCCTTTAAAAAATTACTAATGTTTTGTTTTAAATGCCTTACTGTTAACAGAAAAAGATTATCATTAAAACGAATGTTATATGACTTAGAAATGGCATCCATAAATTCTGTTAATGAGGGTATGTTTTCAGGAACCACTATGGAAAGGCTCCTTGCCCCTTTCTGCAAAAGTTTTATAGGCACTCTATACTTGGCACTCAACTGATAAATTCGGGCATAATCATTAGCATCCATTAGATCGGGCTGTTTGAGGTAGCAAGTTATCAGTCTGACATTCTTATGCAAAATGAATACAGGAAGTTTTGGCTTAGTGGGTCCTTCACTAACGGTTGTGTATTGCTCTGAGAATGGCGACCTAATTACTAACTGTGCGTTTTTTCCTTCCAATGGCGTGAATGTTCTGGGATGCAGAACCCGTGCCCCAAAAAAAGTCATTTCAATAGCTTCATTAACATTAATGTTCTGAAACATCTGAGCTCCTTTGAATTCTGTTGGGTCCGCATTATATATTCCACTGACATTTTTCCATAAAGTAACCTGTTTGCTGCCCAAGACAGAGGCAATTATTGTTGCAGTGAAATCGGACCCTTCCCTGCCAAGTGTTGTCGGATTGCCACTCCTATCAATGCCTATGAAACCCTCTGTGATTATAATCTCGTCTGGATTAGGATATGGAAAACGCTTGGCAATTTCGGTAATTTCGGGAACTGCCCCGTATTGATGGGAAGAAGTTACCATAAATTGCCTTGCCGATATATACCTTACGCCCCTTACTCCCATTGACGCCAAGAGATTACGAACAATAAATGAAGAAAATTCTTCGCCTATTGCCATTAACCTTGCATACGATAGCTTTTCTTTATGTCTCTTAACAAATTTTATTAACTTACGAATACTATCGTCATATATGCCAAGTTTTTCACAAATTTCTATATGTATATTCATAACATTGTCCAAAAACTTATTTGCCTCTCTTCTTTTTCCTAATTTAAGCGAATTATATGCGTTTTCAAGCAAGTTAGTAACATTAAATACTGCCGACACAACCACTATGGTAGGTCTTTTTAAGCCTGATATAATTTCAGAAACTTTCTTTATACTTTCTGCATCTCTTAATAAAGAACCACCAAACTTGTGTACTTCTACCGTCATTTTATCTGGAAAGCTAGTCCTCCGAAGAATCTTGGAAACATAGGTTCCGCTCCTTGTTCAACGGACCTTGTTTGAATGAATAAAGCCCCTGACAAATAAAC
>JAJRPU010000226.1 GCA_024280615.1 Bacteroidota bacterium
CAAAATCATTCCAAAAAAAGAGTCTGATGTCTTTGATGCCATATTTAAGCATAGCCAGTCGTTCAATTCCTATTCCGAAGGCGAACCCGGAATATTGGTCTGGGTCTATGTTGCAATTTTCAAGTACTGCTGGGTCAACCATCCCACATCCCAATATCTCAAGCCAGCCGGTGTATTTACACACGTTGCAACCCTTACCATCACAAAGGGTGCAGCTGACGTCCATTTCAAAAGATGGTTCTGTGAAAGGAAAGAAGGACACACGATATCTGGTTTTGGTTTCCGGTCCGAAGAATTGCTTCGCAAACCAATCCAGAGTGGCTTTTAAGTCAATGATAGAAACGTTGTTTCCCACTACTAAGCCCTCAACCTGATGGAACTGGACATGTGAACGAGCTGAAACAGTCTCATTTCTATAAACCCTGCCAGGAGCGATTATTCTTATGGGTGGCTTGTGTGATTTCATTGTCCTAATCTGCACAGGAGAGGTGTGTGTTCTGAGCAGAACAGGTGGGTTAAGTTGTATATAGAATGTGTCTTGCATATCTCTGGCGGGGTGGTCCTCTGGAATGTTGAGGGCTGTGAAGTTATGCCAGTCATCTTCAATTTCTGGACCTTCTGCAACAGTGAAATTGAGTTTTTTGAAGATGCTAACGATTTCATTAAGTGTCTTGGTTATAGGATGAGTTGAGAATTTGAGGGTATCGGAGGATGGTAGGGTAGTGTCTTCAGGACACTTAAAGCGGTTCTTTTCTTCTTCAAGCTTTTGTTTTAAAGATTCGTATTTTTCTTGGGCTTTGGTTTTAATTGTGTTAAGTGCTTTTCCCAGCTCTGCCTTTTCTTCTCGGGACACTTCCCTTATTAGGCTTGAGAGCTTACCAACCAATCCGTCCTTGCTGAGAAAGCGTTCCTTGAAAGATATCAAATCCCGTTCCCCGCTTGCTTCAAATTTTTCAATTTCCTGCAATGCCTGTTTAACTTCTTCTCTCCATCCCATCTTATCTCAATTCTCTTACAAAGATATAGGTAATATATGCAGAAAAGAGAATCAACATTATTACACCGTGAGTCCTATGCAATTCCAGTTTTTTGCCTTTTAAACCCATTCCCATCGCCCAAAGTATGAAGGTTGAGGCAATGAATAACCATAGGTCTGGATTATATATAGGGTCATATTTAATTGGTCTGACAACTGCACTAAGTGCGAGAATGAACGATACGTTGAAAATGTTTGACCCAATTAAATTGGCAACCGACATAGAGGGGAGTTTCTTTGTTAATGCAACAATGCTCGTAACCAGTTCAGGCAAACTTGTTCCAAAGGCAATTCCCAGAACGCTTATGAAATACACAGAGACGCCAAGTTCTAGAGCTGTATTTACGGCTCCCTTAACGGTCAACTCTCCCCCCAGCCCAAGGAGAATTATACCGCCAACAAAATACAATAATGCTCGCCACATGGGGTAATAAACTTTGATTTCAAAATCAGATGTCTGTCGCCTTGTCCTGGACAGGAACATAGCAGTATACATGAACATGATGAAAAACAATATTAAAACTAAACCTTCTTGGCGCCCCAGCATATTGACTTCGTTTGCTCCCCACATGGAGTCATTTATCAATAAGTATAAAGCAATCCCAATCATAAAAGACAGGGGTATTTCAACTAAAACAAGGGCTCTTTCCACTTTGATATGTGTGAATAGTGCCAAGATGCCCATTACTGCCAGAATGTTGAAAATATTGGAACCAATTATGTTTCCGAGTGTTAATTCCCCCTGTCCGTACCAACTGGCAAGCAGATTGACAAACAATTCAGGGGCAGAGGTTCCAAAAGCCACAAGCGTTAAACCAACCATTCTTTGAGACATACCCCATCTGTAGGCAAGAGCAGAAGCCCCTTCCACTAAACGTTCCCCGCCGAAGATTAGCATAGCGAGCCCACCAATCAGCATAAGCAAGTCAAGAAGCATAATGATGGTTTTTTAAATTGAAACTTAATAAGTGCAACTTTGGTTTTGCTTTTAGTGAGAACATAACTTTACAAAATTAAAAACCTAAAATAAACGACTATGCGGAGAGTAGTAATAACATCGGTGCTTTTAGGTGGATTGGTCATAGGAGGCTGTGAGTCTTCTCAAAAGGGCACTGGAGAGCAAAATGTAGAAACACAAACCACTCAGGTCAGGGAAATGACTCCTGAAGACAAGGCACTGTGGGAAAAGGCAAAACTCTATTTCCAGCCCCTGCCTGAGACAGCAGACATCAATCCTGATAATCCACTTAATGAACATAAGGTCCTGTTAGGCAAAATGCTCTACTACGACCCACGGCTTTCTCTCAGTGGGTTTATATCTTGTAATTCCTGCCATAATCTGGCAACCGGTGGTGTTGACAATCTGCCTACTTCCATAGGACACAGGTGGCAATTGGGTCCCCGTAATTCCCCAACAGTTCTCAATGCAGCCCTGCACACAGTAGGGCAGTTCTGGGATGGTAGGGCAAAGGACGTTGAAGAGCAGGCAGGAAAGCCAATCACAAACCCTATTGAAATGGCTATGCCTTCTGAGGAGTTCGCAGTGCAACGAATAGCCTCAATTCCCCAATATGTTGAACTATTCAAAAAGGCATTTCCTAATGAACAAGACCCAGTCAATTATGAAAATATAGCGAAGGCAATTGCTGCCTTTGAAAGAACACTCTTAACGCCTTCCAGATTTGATGAGTTCTTGAAGGGCGACCCTGACGCCTTGACCGAACAGGAAAAGAGAGGTCTCCAAGCATTCATTGAAGTGGGTTGCATCACCTGCCACACGGGACCACTGCTCGGTGGAAACATGTTCCAGAAGTTTGGATTATTCGGCAACTATTGGGAATACACTGGTTCAACAAAAATTGATAGTGGCAGGTATAACGAAACCAAAAACGAAGCGGATATCTTTATGTTCAAAGTCCCTTCCCTGCGAAATATTACCAAGACATACCCATATTTCCACGATGGAAGCGTCTGGTCCCTGGATAGCGCAATCTGGATTATGGCTAAGGTTCAATTAGGGAAGGACTTGACAGAGGAGCAAATTGCAGATATTAAGGCATTCCTTGCTGCCCTTGATGGGGAAGTCCCTGATGAAGCATTGCAAGTTCCTGAATTGCCACCTTCAACAAAGGAAACACCGTTACCGCAAAGGTAGACCGGTAGAGTTTTCCACTTAAAATAGAGAGTTTATGCTTTGCCCCGCTTCGGCGGGGCTTTTTGTTTTTTTTATCATGGATGTAATAGAATATTGTAATAAGGTGCGTGGAAAAAAAGAGTTGATAAATCTGTGAGGGAAAAATCTCCGTGTTCCCTCCGTGTTCCCTCCTTATTCGGTAACCTGTTTTTTGTAAATTGGTAGTGTAAACGAGAGATATGCAAGTTCGGAAGATATTGAAAACCCAAACTCCCTAATTAATCCATAGGATTTCGTCTAAGCCTAGTTTCTCAACAATGGTTCGTTGTCTTCGGGTCAAGGGACGGAAGTGCCAACCGTCCACCCACGGCTCCTTCCTTATTTTCCGTAACTCCCACAAGGCATCTATAACGCTATACTTGGATAATAGCCCTGCATCCTGTAACCTTTGCATCAGCCAATAATGACATTGCAGAGAAAGAGTAGCAATGAA
>JAJRPU010000227.1 GCA_024280615.1 Bacteroidota bacterium
ATTATCACGATACTATATTAGATACTATAATATTTATAAACAAATACTTTATAGATACTAACAAGAGTGAATTTAAACCATTGTTGCCTTGGATCGAAAAATGAATGGTTGGCTTTAGCATTACACCGCCAGCAACCAAGTGTGGATGCGTCATCACCCGGACAGAGGCACAGACCTGACATGGTATGACCCAGCCGACAGACAGATTGCTACAAAGGATGCTGCCAGCGTGTGTAAAAAATTACCTATTTAGTTAAGATAGTGTAATTAAATTTTAAGAAAATCTTGTATTACTTTGACTTTGTCAAGTTTTTCCCAGGGGAAAAGAGTAACATTTGTTGATATTGTTTCGTTGCCCACTACCACGTTAACCTGTTTTGATTCGGGTGTTCTGCCCATGTGCCCATATGCTGCTGTGGGGAAATAGATAGGCTTATTAAGTTGCAAGGTTCTTATTATGGCAGCTGGCCTAAGGTCAAATAGTTCTCTAATGGCTACTTCCACTTTCTCTGGTGTTATTCCCTTTGCCGGTTCATTTAGTTGAACTGAAACACTGGCTGGATCTGCAATTCCTATAGCATAAGCAACTTGGACAGTCACTTCCTTAGCCACACCAGCTGCAACCATATTTTTAGCTATGTATCGTGTCATATATGCAGCAGAGCGGTCCACTTTTGTCGGGTCTTTTCCTGAGAATGCTCCTCCACCGTGTGGTGCCCAGCCTCCATAAGTGTCAACTATAATCTTTCTTCCGGTTAGTCCAGTGTCTCCATGGGGTCCACCGATTACGAACCTGCCTGTTGGATTTAGCAGTAGTTTCGCATTTCCGTTTTTAGCTCTTTGTATAAAATTGTCAATTAGGTTGTAAATCTCAGGAGAATCCTTATATCTTTCTAACACTCTGGGCAGTAAGATATTTACAATATCGCTTCTTAGTCTTTTAAGGAAAGTCCTATTTGGATTGGATGAATCAGGGAAAAGCCTTGCTGGTTCTTCATGTTGGGTGGAGATAAGGATTGTATCAATTGCCACCGGCTTGAGCCGTTTTTCATATTTTACTGTGACTTGTGCTTTAGCGTCGGGCCTTAAATAGGGCATTAATTCCGGTTCGTGTTTTCTGATGTTAGATAATTCTTGCATTATAATATGCGATAAGTCAATAGTGAGGGGCACATATCTTTGTGTTTCAAGTGTTGCATATCCAAACATTAAGCCTTGGTCACCGGCACCTATTTCGTCATCGTCCCTGTCAACTCCCCTTGCGATGTCCGGTGACTGTTCATGATAAACACTCACTATCCCACATGCATCGGCACTAAATCCCAGTTCAGGGTGAATGTATCCTATTCGTCTGATTACTTCCCTGACAATGGGCTGTATATCCGGCTTTGCTGAACTACGGAATTCTCCGCCTACGACAACCAGTCCGGTTGTAACAAATGTCTCGCAAGCCACCCGGGCATTTGAGTCTAATGCAAGGAAAGCATCAAGGATAGCATCAGAAATCTGGTCTGCTATTTTGTCCGGGTGTCCCTCCGATACCGACTCTGATGTGAATAAGAATGCCATAATGCAAAGTTATATAAGGACAGTAAAATGTATCAGTCAAGGAACGTAACCTTCAGCCCTTCTGAGCAATTGCGGCAAATATCAATCTGCTTCCTATTTGTAAGAATCATATTTCTGAACAGCTTGTATGTTTCACTGTGCCAGATCTGTTCCGAACTCTGTTTTTTTAAGTCTCCCATAACATATTTTGCATCTTTATCAAAACAGCAAGGCAACCATCTGCCATCCCAGGTGATGACCGGGTTATGCCACATTCTCCAGCACCTGTTTAGCAATCTTCCTTTGAGCTTGAATGCCCCATCTGGTTGTTTTACATATCTGGAATACCGTGAGTTGTTTGGCAAAAAGTGCTCCTTGTTCTCGTCGTAGATCTGTGCAGATTTAATAAGGAAAATGTCTGCACCGTGTTGATATGCCACCTTTCGGGCTGTCTCCAATTCATGTTCATTGTGTTTGAATACAATAAACTGAAAGATAATAAGTGGATTCTTTTTCCCAAGGGAATTACGCATACTGGCTAACAACTTTAGGTTTTGCAAAGCTTTAGATAGGTCGCCTCCTACCCTGTATTTCTCATAGGTTTCCTGTGTGACCCCGTCTATTGAAAATATTATTCTGTTCAAGCCTGCTAATATCACTTCTCGGGCTGTTTCTCTGGACATAAAATGTCCATTAGTTGAAGTTATAACATACATATTTCTCTTTCTTGCCTCTTTCACCATTTGAATAAAATGTGGATTTAAAAATGGTTCTCCCTGAAAGTAAAGGGTCAGAAATGCCACATGCGATTTGATTTTTTCAAGGAAACCCAAATAAGTATCAATGGAAATGGTTCCGGTTGGTCTTGTAAATGCCCTCAGTCCGCTTGGGCACTGTGGACACCTCAGGTTGCAATACGTCGTTGGTTCTATGCTAATTGAAACAGGCAGTCCCCAGATAAAATTTTTCTTCAGCAGGCGGGATAGATAATATGAAGTCCACAAGCCAGCCAGATGATTAATTCTTGGCAATATGGCTTTTGTTGCCTGCCACCAGTCATAAAGAACAATGCTTAGTTTTTTCACTTTTATTCTAAACTTTTCTCTTTAATTGAAAGTGCTTACCCAGATAAAGCCTTCTGACCTGCTCATCAGCCGCCAGCTCCTCGGCAGTGCCCTGTTTCAGTATCTTGCCATCAAATAGCAAATATGCCCGGTCCGTTATAGATAGCGTTTCATCAACATTGTGGTCAGTAATAAGAATGCCAATGTTTCGGTCCTTGAGCTGCAGGATCAAGTTTTGAATGTCTTCCACTGCAATGGGGTCAATTCCAGCAAAGGGTTCGTCCAGAAGCATGAACCTGGGATTTGCCGCCAATGCCCTGGCTATCTCCGTTCGGCGTCTTTCACCACCCGACAACAAATCACCCCTTGTTTTCCTGACCCTTGCAATACCAAACTCTTCCAATAACTGTTCTAATCGTTCTTTCCTTTTCTTTTGGTCTTTGAGTTGCAATTCAAGGACAGCCATTATGTTCTCTTCCACTGTTAGTTTTCTGAATATGGAGCTTTCCTGAGGCAGGTATCCAATCCCTCTTCTGGCATGTTTATACATAGGCTCCTTTGTAATATCCTCGTTATCTAAAAATATTTTCCCGCTGTCTGGCTTGATAAAACCAACCAACATATAGAAAGTGGTTGTTTTGCCAGCCCCATTTGGTCCTAACAATCCCACTATTTCTCCCTGCCTTACTTCCAAAGAGACTTCATTGACAACCCGCCTTTTTCTGTACTTCTTTACCAGTTTCTCACACCATAATACACTTTGCTGGCTCATGACAACTCATAATCTTTAACGTATAAATTGACGTATTGCTTACCATTGAACTTTCGTCTTTTTACGTAATAGCACAACCAGAATCGCTTACCTTTAAACCTTTCTTTCAAATCAGAACCATCCCAAAACATTACTTGTTCTCTTATTCCATATTGGTCGCTTACAGACAGCTTCAAGTGTCTTTCTTTAACTATTTCCGACGTATTGTCTTCAATTACAGGGGCTGCAAACAGTGGGATGGGATTTCCTTCTCCCCACGGGGCAGTGTTCTCAATAAACCACAGGATTTTTTCATCTTTAAGGTCCTTAAACGCAAGTGGACCATCAATGGTTAATGATTTTTCCTCATCTTTTAAGTCATTAGCCCTAATCTGACTCAGGATTTCCACTTTGTCCTTCATTATAGTTATCCCTACTGCGTTGGCGTGCCCTCCAAATCTGACGAACTCCGAACCCAATGGACTCATAAGCTCATATAAGTTCACGTCTTCCGGAGATCTGCCTGAACCTTTTAAGATGCCAAAACCCACGTCCGTAAGAGCTATAACTGGTTTTTTGAACAGTTCCTGAATTCGTGCTGCCACAATACCCATCACGCCCTCTTCCCAATCTTGTCCAACAACCACTATTATATCTTTATCTGCTTGTTTAGATGCTTGACTGATAGCCTCCTCTACGGCTTTTTCAGTTAGTTTACGCCGTTCATTGTTTAGTCTTATCAATTGTTCTAACCAGAAGGAGGCTTCCGAATCACTCTCAGAAAGCAATAGATTAAGGGCTGTGCGAGCGTGTGCAATACGTCCCGCTGAATTAAGAAGAGGAGATATTTTAAAAGCAATATCTCGCAAGTCAACTTGCAAAGACCCTTCAGAATCGGTTATTTCAATATTGAAGTGTTTAAAAAGAGTTCTCATTGCCGGACGTTGATAGCGCGCAACCAGATTGAGTCCATGAATAACCATTGTTCTATTCTCGTCAACGAGAGGCATTACATCTGCTACAAGCCCCAACATCACAAGGTCAAGAAGAGAATAAGGGTCAAATTTCCTCAATTTATATCGCTTTACAAGATATTGAAGAAATTTAAATACCACGGCACTGGCAGATAACTTCTTATTAGGATAATAACTGTTGGGAGCCTGAGGATTCACGAATGCATGAACATTGGGCAAGTGCCCTCCAGTCTCATGATGGTCAAGAACTATGATATCCAATCCATAAGCATTTGCCATATTTGTTGCCGCAAAGTCCTTGCTACCTATATCCACTGCGATCAACAGAGAAGCACTATGTTGCAATGCCCACTGGACAGATTCCACATTTAACCCATAGCCGTGCATTTTCCTATCAGGAATGTAATAAATAAATTTCGCTTTCAAACTTTGAAGAAAATTAATCAAGATAGATGTTGAAGTTATTCCATCAACGTCATAATCACCAACTATGGCAATTAACTCATTGTTTTTTAGTGCTTCAACTAATCTTTCGGCTGCCTTTTCAATGTCAGGAAGCGATTCCGGAGAATGCAAATGATTCAAAGAAGGATTATAAAATTCCTCTGCCTGTCTCCTTGACAAAACCCCCCGTCTTATAAGCATTCTAGCTATCGTATCGTTGTCTATCTCAATGTCTTTCTTTAATTGTTCAAGGGCATCTTGTTCCACATTAGCCAATTGCCATTTTTCGGGTATCATACTATGTCTCAATTTATTAATTGATTGCATAAACGTTTTTTAGAAATGCTAAAATTTCTTTATAGTGGGTTGCTGGTTTTACCTTATTATATATCCTGATGATATAACCTTCTGGACAAATAATAAATGTCTTCCTTTTGGGCAAGCCCCAGAACGCTAATGCTTCGTACTTCTTACAAATTTCACCTGATTCATCTGAAATTAGAGAATATGAAAAACCAACTTTTTCTTTGAATTTTCTGTGAGTTGCTGGTTTATCCCTACTGATTCCTACTATTTCCACGTTTTCAGAAATCACAAAAGGGTCAAGGTTTTTCATACTTCTAAGCTCAGAAGTGCAGCCCGGGGTAAAATCCTTCGGATAAAACAGCAGGATGATATATTTACCTAAGTGGTTGCTAAGCTTCCATTTCTCGCCCTCTTGTGTTATGCCCTCAAAGTCCGGTGCCGGTGCCCCAGCCCTGAGCAAAACAGGTTCCTGAATCATCTCTCTTCTTTAAATTAGCAATATCAAAATTATATAACTGATGGTTAAAGTTGAAATAATTCGTGAAGAGGCACCTTTCCTGTTGAAAGGGATAGACGAGAAGGGGCATGAAGTGTATATGGACTCGGTTCCTAAATTTGGAGGCAAGTGGGCTGGTTTCAGACCAATGCACCTGTTACTTGTTTCCCTTGGGGGATGTGCCGTTATGGATGTTGTTGCCATTTTGGGTAAGATGAGACAGGAGGTTGAAGACATAAAGGCAGAGGTTACTGCAGAACCCATCCCAAATAGCAAACCAACCCTTTTCCAGAAAAGTCATGTGCACTTTGTTGTTAAGGGAAACATAGACGAAGACAAGTTAAAAAAAGCCCTTGAATTGACAATGGAGAAGTATTGTTCTGTTGTCCTGACTGTTAGACCTGCCGTTCCTGTGTCCTATGATTATGAATTAATCAAGTAGTGTGGGGGAAACCGTGGGAGTGGCTTGGCAGTCCGGCCGAGGCAATTGCCTTCCAGAAACAGCTGGCTTCATCGGTCACTTTAAAGCCTTTTTATAACGAAATTAGGTTTATAGCGGGCTTTGATAGTGCTTTTATAAAGCAGGGAAAAGAGGAATTTATAATTGCTGGTGGAGTCATTTGGGATTCTCACAATAAGGAAGTGGTTTCGCAGGCAATTGTTGTTGAAAAAGTCCAATTTCCGTACGTTCCCGGGCTCTTAGCCTTCAGGGAAATGCCTGCTTTAACTAAATTAAGCCTTCAATTACCGAGGCCGGACCTTATAATGGTTGATGGACACGGAATTGCACATCCCAGAAGGACAGGCATTGCTGTGCATATAGGCATATGGGCGGAACTGCCTACAATTGGAGTGGCAAAGAAGAAATTAGTGGGCACCTATGAGATGCCTTGTAAAGAAAAAGGCTGCAGAACATTTTTGTATGACAGGGAAGAAAAAATAGGGATTGTTCTCAGGAGCAGGACAAACGTAAAGCCAATTTTTGTTTCGCCAGGTAATTTAATAGGACTTTTACAATCTGCCAAGATAACCCTCAATGCCTGTTTGAAGTATCGTCTCCCTGAACCCACCCGATTGGCTCACAACCTCGTTTCTTTAAAACGACGAGAATTAAAACAATTATTACACTAGTTCAACATGGAAAATGGAGCAGATGGGGATTGCCTTTTGTGCTTTAAGCAACACATTCTTCTCTGTCAACGCCCAAATTGTTGTATAGACATAAAATGGTCCATTATCAGTCATAAAGTATATTCTTGCTTTGTGCTTGAAGATGTTTCCGAGAGTGAGGGCTCTGTTCAATGCCCATCTCCGTCTCTGACGGTCTTCTTCAGAGGTTAGGATGTCTTCCTTGCAGAATGCCAGTGTGTCCACTTTCTCTTTGTCAATGGGTTTTGCTTGAGCAATCAAAGCAATGGGATTTTGAGTGTTAATGTTAGGGTGTATTCCACCTTCTCTCATGGCTAAATTTAATTTATGTGGTTAATTTATTATTTTGTTTATGAGAAACTTGTATTTAGATTGTTGTTCCTTATTAGTAACATTGACACTTTTTGTTTTGTCATTTTATACGTAATATTTAGAGTAAAGGTTTTGGGGGCTACTATCGCAACACTTTCATAGTTACAACTCCCTGCTTGTCAAATCTAATCAGCAGGTTGTATATGCCTCTTGGTAAAGCATCATAAGGGATTTCAACAGTGGTTCCACCATTGACCATTATATCTGATTTGAACCATATCAAGCGACCCGTTGCATCATAAATAGTTATTTCAGCTATTGTCGGTTCTGAAGAGGTTAGTAGAACAGATAGGTTGCCGTCAAATTGATTATCCATTAAGGTGGCTGAAGCGAGGGCGTCCTGTCCACCAAGCATTGCTGTAGCAACATTGGAGTATCTTTGTGTGCCATCTGTAAGGGTTGCCTTAACCACATATTCATATAGAATACCCTTCTCTACATTAAAGTCTTCAAAAGTGTAGGTATAAGTTGATATAGTGCCGACAGCATTTTGTTTATGAATTAGCTGTTTTCCTGTCATTCCATCGCTTCTGAACAATTCATAGTCAATGACGTCATCGGCTTCCATGGGGACTGTCCATTGCAGTTGAATGTGGTCCTTCTGGGGTGTAGCTTTAAGGAATATGAACTCCAACGGTAGGACAGGGTCTTGCACAAGCGTGAATGCCCAAGAGGCTCCCTGCCCACTGGTATTAGTAGCGTAATTAAACGGGTCATAACGCCCAATAAAAATTTGTGATATATAGGATAGAGTTGGTCCTGTGTTATTCACGTTGCATCCTACGCACGGACCCTGAAAGTCCTTGTATGTCCACGCAGGAGGCACATTAGTGTTAACGTCCGTGCTATCGGGGTTCCAGTGGGCAAAGCCTTTATAATACCCACCGTCGGTAAGGTCATTGTAAAATACTACGATGGAATCGTTTCGAGGCAATGCTTCTCCACCGGAATGAATGAGCCAGTAGAATACATTACTAACGGCAGTAATAGGGTCTTGATACCTCGTGGGGTCATATAAATCTGTAGCGGGAGGAGTGTTTACAAACCTAACGAAAATTGTATCTTGAAGTTGTCCTGATGGGATGGTTTTTGCTGTAAATAAGATGGGTCTAAACCGTTTGGTTAGCTGAGTGGTGTCTCCAACAGGGAAAAAGTAAGTCTGATTAGCTTGAACTGCTCGGGCGAAAAATCCTTTGTGTCTTAGGTCCCGTGTGGAATGATTGGCAACTATAATGCCTTCGTTTGTATTATCTGTAAAGTTGGGTATAGTGACTCCTGTTCTCAAAAGGGCTGAGGGAGATGGGTTGAGCAGGTAGGCAGTATGTGTGTCAACATATAGAATTTCATCAGTTAGGTCAAGGGAGTTCTGTATATACATATCAACGCCTCTGAGCCATTTCTCATTAGTTCCCAAGCCTCCCAAAACGAGGTTATAAAATGTTGTTGGAAATGTTCCTGTTATTTCTTGGGGACCATCTGCTTCCATGTAAACAGTTCCGGTTCCCGTTAGCAGATTGGGGCTTGCATTGTTTGTCCAGTTCTCCTTCCCTACTGCTGGGTCAAGCCTTATAAAAATTTGTCCATCGTTTTGAATCAATGCTGTATTATTGGTAGCATTTAAACCGCCATAGATATATACGTCTGCACCCGGTTGAATATATACGTCTCCACCAACCACATAAAATAAGTCTTGTGCCTTAAGGGAGGCAGATAGCATTGCAATGGCAATTGCTAAACCCTTAATTGCTTTACCCTTACACATGACTATCTTATTTTATTACAAATATACGAAAGAAAACTTAAAGTGGATACATGTTTGTAATTTTGTAAAAAAACAAATCAGATGAAACCCTTGATGATGCTTGCATTTTGCTTGTTTGTCTTCGTTAATGCCTTCTCTCAACAAACAGAAGTTGACTCAATTTATGTTGACACTTTCTGGAGAAAATTTATTATATTCACACCACAAACTTATTACACTGATTCCAACAAGATTTTTCCGGTTATTATCAATATGCACGGCTACACCTCAGATGCTTTACAGCAAATGCTATATACCAACATGAATGCTTTTGCAGATACAGCAGGTTTTATTGTAGTATATCCCTATGGAACTAAAGATACCTTAGGTTACAGATATTGGAATGCTGGGTTTTCGTCTATCGGTGCTAATGATGTGTTTTTTCTTGATTCTCTTATTAAGCATTTGATCGCTACGAAAAGGATTGACCCAGAGGGAGTCTTTTTTTGTGGCTTGAGTAATGGTGGAATAATGTCTTATTATATGGCTTGCTTTAGTGAAAGTAAAATTAGAGGTATTGGTTCAGTTGCTGGTTCTCCATTGACTAGTTGGTTTCCTTGCTTAGCAAAGCCAGTTCCAGTTATCCATTTTCATGGAACGGCAGATAGCACAGTTCCATATAACGGTGGCTATATCCCACAACTTCAAGACTCTTTTATTACAGTTAGAAAGTTAATAAATTTCTGGAAAGAAACAAATTATTGCGTTAATGAGCCTGACTCCCTATTTATTGATAGGGACCTAACAGATGGAACACAAGTCGTTCACTATAAATGGAAGCATAAAACAGGTAATTACTATCCTTTAGAATTATTTAAAGTTATAAATGGTGGACACACATGGCCAGGGGCAACTTTCACTTATGATGTTACAACTCGGGATATTCACGCAAGTGCTGAAATAATTAGGTTCTTTAAATATATATATACCAAAAACGTATATGTTACGGGAATTTTTTACCCTCAGAAAGACCAGGCTACTTACCAACTGGTGCAAAGACTACACACAAATACATATATAGCATTTTCATCGGTTGATATCTACAATATAGATGGAAAATTTTTAACAAGCGTTACAAAGGGACAGATATTTACATTGCCTAAAGGGGTTTTTGTAATAAGCCCTGAAGAAATAGAGACTAAACCTTCAATTTTAATAGCATACTAAGAAGGATAAACAATAAAACATACTGTAATACAGCATATTATCATATGTGAGCACTTTATGGTTTTGTCGTGCAACCTTTCGTTCCAAACTTGCATCGTATACATATGAAAATTTTGCTGTCATGAGGTGGAGAAAATTTATTAGTGCGGCTGGGTTGATTTTGGGCATCACTGTGGGCTCTGCAATGGCTCAGAATTCATTCCTTCACATGTTACAAGACGATAACGCAAACCAATACCTCTACCAATTTAGGGTCAATGCAAATGGAGAGCCATTGCTCGTGTTCCTACACGATGTTCCTGGAACCAATGATACGATAGTGGCTGCGATGCCTGACCTACCAAATGATACACTGCTGTGGACCAGTGCCATAGTAAATTACAACGGCACATCAACTTCCTTCCTGAAAGCCTATCCCTTTGGTTTCCTTTTTGGCACTGCTGGTTTCGATTCAGCATTTATTTATCACATTGCAAACAATAACAATACACCATTCTCCTTAGGTGTTTTAAATATAGGTTTACCCTCGGGGTTTAATTTTGATCTTTTGACAGGCTCCTCCTTCAATTTAGATGTAGATTCAACTCTTAGTTATATTTTGTTTGTTGCCGCGGTGAATGATAACTTTGGCGCTTCGTATACATATCTTGCTACGTATAACATATCTAATGGCTCGTTGATTGCCGATACTATGATTAGGAATACTACAAGTGGAAATATGTCTGTTGAAGACGTTCTAAATGTCGGCACAAATACATTCCTATTCACTGGTGTCTTTAACGACTGGAATAATATGGCGTGGGAAACATACATAGCTCGCGTTACATTTGACCCTCTTAGCAATACGTTTATCATAAATCCAGCTAATGATATAATTACGTTTGATTATACAATATCTCCTTTTAAACTATATAGGGCAAATATCCCAGGGGTAGGTACTCAATATTTCTTTATTGCAGATTCCGTTGGTGCGACGATGATATTACCAATTAATTTAGGTGTGCAAATTTCTCTTGGTCAGGGCGTTAAGTTGTATCGCACGGGTGAAACAATGCAACTCAATAGCGATATTATATTCCTTCATGCAGACACAGCAATTATAGGAGGTAGTAGAATATATACAACTGGAGGCAATACGGAATATGACGTTGCCGTAGTATGGTTTAATCCAAACACAGGACAAGTGCATTTTGCTGCCAACTACGACCATACGCAATTTGATTATTTCTATGGAGTATATGAGTATAACAACTCATTGATTACGGCAATGAGGCACTTAGATGGCAACAATGATTATGACATCATGCTCTTTTCAATCCACAAGAGGCTCAGCACAGTTGAATTCTGTCAAATTGAAGTAACGAGAACTAATCTATTAGTAAGTGGTTCTCAAGCCTCCGTGCAACTGAATAGCTCGCCAGTTTACGGTTCGTTGTTCCAAGGGACTAACCAATCTGGCGGAGCCTCTCCATCGCCAGTTAACTTACAGCCATTTTCAATAGACTACGTTGACGGTACTTATGATATAACCTTTAACATATCAGTAACTGAACCAACTACGTGTGTTTCAACAGACGGTTCCATAACCTTTTCTGCAACGGGAAGTCCGATAGGTAACTACGTTTATTATGACAGCACCTACAACATTATAACAAGCCCGTTGCAAAACCTCTCAGCAGGGATTTATACGATTATAGTAAGAGATGGTAATAACTGCCAGGTGGATACCCAGATTGTATTGAATGCACAAAATGGACCTGACACCATATCCACTTCTATACAACCAGCCTCTTGCTATGGTTCATTGGACGGTTCCATATCAGTGGTTGTGAACAATTGCACTAACTGCAGCTATCAGTGGACCGATGCAAACAATAATGTGGTAGGGCAGGGCAGTGGTGTAGCTGCCGGCGACACCTTGACTATAAGCAACTTGCCTGCCGGAACATATACATTAACACTGAGTGAAGCTTCTTGCACCTTCATTGCCACTTTCACAGTGGGGCAACCTCAACAATTGAACGCTACTATAAGCACTCAGGACGCCTCCTCATGCACGGTTAACGATGGTTCAGCTCAAATCGTTTCCATTACAGGAGGCACCTCACCTTACACCATCAACTGGTATGACGTGGCTAATAATAACATAGGCTCAGGAAACTTGGTGTCCAACTTGGCACCGGGAACATATATGGTTGTAATAACTGATGCTAACGGATGCACTTTTACTGACTCATTTGTTATATCCGCTCCCAACATACCTTCAATAACCGCAGTCAATATACAGGATGCATTGTGCAATGGTGATGCCTCAGGTTCAATAGACGTAACTGTTAATTGTCCTTCTGGTAACTGCTCCTTCCAATGGAGTGGTCCAGGGGGCTTCTCTGCAAGCACAGAAGACATTTCAAACATAGGAGCTGGTGTCTATACACTAACTATTACCGACAACACTTCAGGATGCACATATACCGACTCCTTTATAGTTACTGAGCCTTCAGCCTTAGTCATCCAAGACAGCATTATGAATGTTTCGTGCTATGGAGGTTCTGATGGTTCAATAGACATAACAGTATATGGAGGTACTCCACAATATCAATATGCGTGGACCGGTCCGAATAACTTTTCAAGCAATAATGAGGACATTCAAGGGCTGGTCGCTGGGACATATGTTGTAACTGTTACTGACGCGAATGGATGCACGTATACCGATTCATTCACTGTTACTGAGCCTCCTCAATTAACAGTATCTATATCTCAGAGTGGGAATACTCTAACTGCTAATGCTTCAGGTGGCACACCCCCATATTCTTTCTCATGGAACACAGGAGACACAAGTTCTTCTATGACTGTCTCAAGTTCTGGCACATATATAGTTACAGTTACAGATGCTAATGGTTGTTCAGCCCAAGACACCATCATTATAACTTCTTCAGAAGTTCCAACAACCAATGCTCAATGCCTATTGGCTCAATCACGAAATTCGTTGAATATTACCTGCTATGAACCCATATTAAATATTGCAATTTTTGATATGACAGGCAAACAGGTCATGTATAGAAAAGCCAAATCTCAAACCACTTCCTTACATCTACAACCAGGAATCTATGTAATTCAAATTACTACAACAAAATCAATAGATATAAAGAAGGTACACATACAGTAAAATTTGGTTCAGGCTTCTAACTTTTCTTTAGGGGTGGGTGTAGCCTTTCCTTACCGAAGGGTGAAGCCCACCCTTTTTCTTTTTTTGAAACCAATACAGCCAGGGGGACGTAAAAAATAACAGAGAGTAAATAAACCAGCGATGAGGCAAGTAATTATAACTTTATACCTCGGTAGCTTAACTACTCTTGGGTATACACAAAATGTAGGTATAGGACAGCCTGCTCCGGGAAGTAAATTGTCAGTATCTGGAAATATGTCCATAGGACAAACTTTTTCCACACTTCCAGCTCTAACGAATGGCTTAATAGTTGAGGGAAATACAGGCATAGGAACCCCTACACCAGTATATAAACTGGATGTGTATGCTCAATTGGATTGGGGCGGACTGAGAGTGCGAGGACCACAAAACACACAGGCTCTTATTGAAGCCCCCAGCAATGAATCCGCATATCTTTGTTGGGTTCAAAATGGCTTGAAAAGGTTTTGTATGAAATTGGACCCATCTGGAAACTACCTTAGAATAGAACGTTATGACAATGCCGGTGTACTCATGAGCGACTCTGCTCTTGTCATTCGGCGCAGCGATGGAGCAGTAGGCCTGGGAATAACACCATCAACTTATAAGCTTGAATTGCCCAATGTGGCAGGACCAGGAGGACAAGCGATAGCAAACCAATGGCTTGTCTACTCAGATAGCACCCTGAAGACAAATATAGCCCCACTGGACTCCCAATGGGCATTACAAACAATCTTAAAATTGCAACCCGTACACTACATTCACCATTCTTCTTATTTCTCAGGAAATAAACTCATCGTGGATACTACCTCTGGAGAGCCAAGATATGGCTTTATTGCTCAGGAAGTGGCTCAACACGTCCCCACTGCTGTTAAAAAGTCTCCTAATACTGGCATTTATGCAGTTGATTACACTCAACTGTTAACTGTGTATGTAGCCGCTTTACAAGCACAACAACAATACATTGATTCCCTTGAAAAACAAATTCAAAAACTGTCATTACTATTGGAACAGTTAAAAAATAGATATAGCGATGAGGCAGACAATTAAAATAATAATAGGAGGAACATTACCTTTCCTTTTTGCATATTCTCAAAACGTTGGAATTGGACAACCTAATCCAGCTAGCAAGCTTTCTATTTCAGGTAATGTCTCAATAGGAACAACTTTTTCAATCCTAACCGCTCCTCAAAATGGGTTGATAGTAGAAGGAAAGACAGGAATCGGAAACGAAACTCCTTACTTTACATTTGATGTGTGGACTAACGTTGCTAACGATGGAATCAGAGTTTATAGCGACACAGCTACCCATTTCGTTATTGAAGCTGCATCTGGATTTATGTGCCAACTCGGCTTTTTCCATGAAATCCCCACAGTAGTCCCACGCTTCACTATCGGAGTTACTGCTGATAGCTCCTGGCTATCATTAAGTATTTTTGATGATGTGGGTTCGTGGGCAGGTCCTTCTTTTGCTATGTTGCGAGACAACGGATTTATAGCCCTCAATCAGAACTGGAATGTAGGATATCGTCTAACTCTTGATAACATAGCAGGACCACAGGGTCAAGCAATTGCAAACGCCTGGTTAGTATATTCAGACAAGCGTCTTAAAAGTCATATTAAGCCCATTTCCATTGATTCCGCTAAACAAA
>JAJRPU010000228.1 GCA_024280615.1 Bacteroidota bacterium
CTGCCAATTACTTTCTGTGTTTCAGGGTCAAGCAATAGGATTTTTGGTTTCAACAAGGCGTGGTCCTTGACAATCCATTCCCCAGTCTCCGGGTCCCCTTCTACGACATAACTTTCACCATATACAAAATCATCAAGTCTAACTATAACTTCCTGTTTCACTATGATTTCTTTTTGTTGTTTTATAAGCTTCGTGAATGCCTCATAACCACCATAACTGAGCAATGAAGGAATTCCAACTATCAGAGCAGCTAAACCTACAACCCAGGCTGCAACACCACGCTTCATAATCTTTCTGTCCACAAGGAAGGAAACAGGAACTTCCAGCATGGATATTGATGAAGTGAGAGCAGCCAGAGCAAGCAGAAAGAAGAAGGCTGCACCAACAACACCACCCATTTCCATTTGTTTGAACACCTCGGGCAAGGTCTCAAAGGTTAAGGACGGTCCCGAAGAAGGAGATAACCCAAATGCAAAGACCGCAGGGAAAACAACGAGTCCCCCCAACAATGCAACACCCGTATCCATCACTGCAATCCATGAGCTACTGTTGGGAATGCTTATGTTTTTAGGCAGATAGGACCCATAAGTTACCATCAAACCCCATCCAACACTCATTGAGAAGAATGCCTGTCCTAAGGCAAGCAAAAACGTCTTGGGAGTAATCTCTTCAAAATCCGGAGACAAGAAAAATTCCAGACCGCCTTCCGCCCCGGGAAGAGTAACACTCCTAATAAGCACAAGAATCAATAACACAAATAGAATTGGCATCATTATTCTGCTGGCTCGCTCAATGCCTCCCTGAACGCCTCCCTGAACAATTAAAATGGTTGCTATCATAAATAACACAAACGGTACGCCTGCCTTTATCGGGTCTCTGGCAAATTCACTAAATACAATCTCTTTTCCAATAAGGGTTTCCCAGAAGTAATATAGTGTCCAACCGGCTATCACCGCATAGTATGACAACACAATAAAACAGGCTAAGATGGAAATATATCCAACCAGTCTCCACAAAGTGCCAGGCTTAACAACGCCAAATGCATCCACCGGATTCCGCCTTGTATATCTACCAAAAGCAATTTCGTTCATTAGTAAGGGCAGGGCAATAAGCACAATGCTTAAAATGTAAATAAACACGAAAGCAGCCCCGCCATTCTGACCAGCTATATATGGAAATCTCCAGATGTTACCCAATCCGACCGCTGAGCCGGCAGCAGCCAAGATAAATCCGATTTTTCCACTGAAGGACCCTCTGCTGTCTCCTGCTAATGCCATAACTTTATTTTGTTTGCTAAAATACGCAATTCGGAATGAGTGGTAAAAAATTGGCATTTATAACTGGTTCTTCCAGAGGAATTGGTTTTGCAATTGCCAAGTACCTTTTTCATAAGGATTGGGAGGTTATAACTCATAGCCGTTCAGGTAGAAAGCCAGAATTTTCTTCCAAACACATTCAGGCAGACTTGAGTCTTGAATGTGAAAGAAATGAGTTAATAGGTGAATTGAAGTCATATTGCAGTGAATTGCACTTATTAGTTCACAATGCAGGAATTTTCCTTCCTTCTCTAATTTCAGAAAAAGAAACAACGCAAAAACTTAAAGAACTGCTGGAAGTCCATGTTATCGCCGTTCAACACATTACTGCCGAACTACTTCCAATTATGCCTGCTAAAAGCAACATTGTTGTCATAAGTTCAATAGCGGCGTTGCGACCCTACCTGCCCGGAAGTGCCTATTCAGTTGCCAAAGCCGCCCAAAGAATGCTTGCCTTATGCCTCAGGGAAGAACTTAAATCCCGAGAAATAGGAGTGCACGTTATTAATCCTGGACCCGTGCTTACTGACTCATGGCAAGGGGTTGACCTGCCTGCTGAAAGATTCAGTTCCCCCGAGGATATAGCCAGAATCGTTGACCTGATAGTTGAATTGTCGCCCCGAACAATACTGGAAGACATCACACTCAACCCTATGCAAGGACCAATTGAATCATAGTTAATAAATAAGATTACGGAGCTTTACAAAATAAAAACTTAATTTCATATAGCTTTTATTAAACTTATGATTTTTTGATACTCTTTGCCCACCGTAGTTAAGTTCTTGGTATTTCAATGTTTAATGCTTTTTGTTTACGTATGGCACATAATTTGCTTACTTGTAGAATGTCTAACCTGTAAAATAGTGGAGCGATGATTGTGCTAATTGGTTTGACAACGGTAGCTTTTCTCACTTTTGGGACCTTGCTTGTTTTGGCTGTCCTCATAGGAGTTGGAATTAAGCATTTAATGCGAGGACAACATGACAATGAGCCGTTGGCTGAAGCTCGCGGCATAGACCAATTGCAGAAGTTAGCCATTCGGTTGGGCTTCGTGATGACCTTCTTAGCATTGATATTCCTTTTCAACTTTAAGGTTTATGAAAAACTGGAAGTTGAGGAGCCGCCCATAGAAGAACCCATGGCTCATTATGTAATAGATGTTACGCCACCGCCTACTAAGCACGTCAAACCACCAGAACCAAAGCCAGAGCCCGAAAAACCTAAGAAAGACCGACTGGAGAATATTAAGATAGATAACTCGCCAGATGAAAAAAAGAAGGAAGACATAGATAACCAGACAATTGATTCTATAAGCATTCTGCCACCACCTCCTCAGCCCGATACAACTGATGCTGGTGAAGATCCTTTTATCATTGTTTCTCAAATGCCCGAGTTTCCAGGAGGCGAAAAAGAACTTTTAAACTTCGTGTATAAGCACTTTACATATCCTACTGAATGTGCTGAGATGGGTATAGAAGGTAGGGTAGTTGTTCAGTTCATTGTTGAAAAGGATGGTTCAGTGTCCAATCCCAGAATATTAAGAGGCTTGGATTGTGCAGAGGCTAACGAGGAGGCTTTACGAGTGGTCAGCATAATGCCAAGATGGAAACCCGGTATGCAACAAGGGCGTCCTGTTAGAGTGTTATTTAGTTTGCCAATAACAGTTGAAGTTCTAAAGTAAAACTCTTTATGTTGATGTAGTGGGCAGTTGGTTCATTAATGTTTGTATGCCCCCCTCCAGATGGTCAACTTCAAAACCTTCCTGTTTCATGTGATGTGCGAGCAAAGCAGATGCCATACCCTCTGAACAAACGAGGAAGTATTTTTTGGATTTGTCCCAGGTGGGGAACTGGTTCCACGCTTCCATAAAAGGAATGTTTTTACTTCCTGGGATGTGCCATCGCTCAAATTCAGAAGGGGTTCGCAAATCAATAATTTCTGCATCAGCTGGGACTGGCAATTGTGAGGCTTGAGACTCAAGCGATTCCAAAATGTTCCCTATATAATCAAGTGATATTTTCTGTTTGTTAGCTATGGCTTCAACAAAGGGTTTGTTATTGCATTTTAATGCTTCTTTTATTAGGTCTTCATATGGGATTGCTGTTCCAACTTGTTTGGTTGCCAGTGCACAGTATTCTTTTCCTGTGTATGCAAGGTCATAAGTTCCGATTTGCTTGCTAAGGGTTTTGATTTCTTCTTTTTCCATCAGGAAGAGGGGACGGATGACAAGCAAGGGGGTTAGTCTGTCCAGTGTGGATATGTTGACAAGTGTTTGGGTTGACACTTGCCCGAGGGCTTCGCCAGTGGCAAAAGCAGGAACTTTTAATTCTTTTGCCAGTAGTTCGGCACCACGATAGAAAAAGTATTTTAGAAGCATGTTCTGGTAATATGGTCTGCATTTGAGGATTTCTGCAATCACAGACGTGAAAGGTATCATGTATAAATTCCCTTTATTGCCAAAACCATAGTTTTCATAAAGGAACTGCAAGGATTTTAGCATGTCCTTTTTCTGGTCTTCACCGCCTAAGTCGTAATACACAAAGTCAATGTGAAGACCTGCTTTCCAGAGGAGCCATGCGGCAACGGGGGAATCTATCCCGCCTGAAAAGAGAAGAATAACTTTTCCTTGAGAACCGATGGGATGACCCCGCAAGCCTTCTTCTTTGTGAGTGTAGAAAAACAGGTTGTCGCCCCTTATTTCAACATAGCAAGTTATGTCTGGATTAGTTAGGTCAACGCCCCCACCAAAGGAATATAATGCTTCGCCCAGTTTACGCTCAATCACCGAGCCAGAAATCCCTTTTTTCTTACCCTTTATTCTGACAGCATATTTTTTCCCGTGAATCTTGTCTTTGAAATACTGTTTTCCAAGAGTGATTATTTCTTCTTTATCATCTGGAAGGGGATAGTGAACAGCCTGTGAAAAATTAGCGATTCCAAAGACCTTTCTTAGAATATGTGAAATATCCTTGTCGGTATAAATCCTGATGTGTTCCCAAAATGCTTCAACAGGGGCATTAATGCTGTTCTTTCCTAAGGCTTCTTCAATATTATCTTTCAATCGTTGAATAATACGCCATCTGGTCCGCTTATCCTTCGTGCCCACTTCCCCTGCATATCTAACCAGCCACACTGCTTTCCCTTCGCTCATCTATTCTTATCTTGATGCTTCACATTAATAAAAGGCTTGTGTGATGCGTTTGTTCCTTGAATATGCGAACAGGAATAATCATTCTGGCATTGATATGGAATTTAGTGGCACGAGCTCAGTTCTTCGGAAATGCTTATGAATGGGGCTGGATTCATTTCGGGATAGTACTTGGCGTTAACGCACAACGGTATTCCATTGAGCCGTCCTTACAACTTCGCTACGATGACAGTGTTAAACTGGTTGACACACGTACTGGTCCAGGGCTTCACATAGGCATTCTGGCTAACGTCCAGTTGAGCAATCATCTTCACGTCAGACTTTTGCCCACTGTAGTCCTTGCAGACCATATCCTTTATTACGAGATGTGGGGGAGTTATACAGTCAAGAAGCGAGTTCAATCCACCTATGCAATGGCACCACTAGTCTTTTATTTGCGTTCGGATATAATAAATGGCGTCAGATATATTGCCCTTGGAGGCATTAATGTTACTTATGATATGCTTTCCAATGCCGAGGTTAGACAAGCCCCGGGGCTCGTAAAGGTTCAACCTTGGGATGTTGCATTGGAATATGGCGTTGCAGTTGAATTTATCCTAAATACTTTCACACTCGGGATTGAATTTAAGTGGCATCGTGGGTTGCGAAACGTGTATGTCAGGGAGACGAACAGTCCATATACGAGGGTTCTGGAAGCCTTGTATAATCGTGGGTTTTATATCAGCTTCCATTTTGAGTAGTGGATAAATTGACTTTTGTCATAAGAAAAATGGAACTAATTTTGTAAAAGGAGGGTTATCTAATTTAGACTGCATCTAAATTTTTTTAGAATGCCTGAAGAAGTCCAGAAGGAAATAGAAGAGGTTCTTAGCAGGGAATACGAGTGGGGGTTTGTTGCACCGATAGAAGAGGAGGTCGCCCCACCCGGTATAAATGAAGATATAATTCGCTACATATCGGAGAAGAAAGAGGAGCCGGATTGGATGCTGGAATGGCGATTGAAGGCATATAGGATTTGGAAGTCCATGTGGGAGAGAGGGGAAGAGCCACATTGGGCTTATGCACACTACCCACCTATTGACTATCAAGCGATTAGTTACTATGCCGCCCCTAAGAAAAAGCCTAAATATGGTAGTCTTGACGAGGTTGACCCGGAAATAAGGCGAATGTTTGAAAAACTGGGTATTCCGCTTGAGGAACAGAAGGCATTAGCGGGGGTTGCTGTTGATGCAGTTCTGGATAGTGTATCCGTTGCCACTACTTATCGTAAGAAACTGGAAGAAATGGGTATAATATTTATGTCTATTTCTGAAGCTATTCGTGAGCATCCTGATTTAGTGAGGAAGTACTTGGGAACGGTTGTTCCACCGGGAGATAATTTCTTTGCTGCTTTGAATGCCGCTGTGTTTAGCGATGGAACGTTTGTTTATGTTCCACCTGGTGTTAAATGCCCAATAGAACTATCAACCTATTTCCGTATTAATGCGGCACGAACAGGACAGTTTGAGAGGACTCTGATTGTTGCAGACAAAAACAGTTATGTGAGTTATCTGGAGGGATGCACAGCCCCGATGCGAGATGAGCATCAGTTGCATGCAGCAGTGGTTGAATTAATTGCCCTTGATGGGGCAGAAATTAAATATTCAACTGTTCAAAACTGGTGGACCGGTGATGAAGAGGGTCGTGGCGGGATATACAATTTTGTTACCAAGCGTGGGCTATGTGCCGGGAAAAACTCACGTATAATGTGGGTTCAAGTGGAGGTCGGTTCTGTTATCACCTGGAAATACCCAAGTACTATCTTAAAAGGTGATAATTCTGTTTCAGAGTTTTATTCAGTTGCTATAACTAACAAGCGTCAACAGGCAGATACTGGAACAAAGATGATTCATATTGGAAAAAACACAAGGAGCCGAATTGTTTCTAAGGGCATTTCTGCTGGATATGGAAATAATACCTATCGTGGAATGGTAAAGATTCTGCCTTCTGCTGAGAACGCACGCAACTATACTCAATGCGATTCAATGCTTATAGGCAATAATTGTGGAGCCCACACAGTGCCTTCCATAGAGGTCAGGAATCCAACTGCTGTTTCAGAACACGAAGCCACTACAAGTCGTATTGGAGAAGACATTCTGTTTTATTGCCGTCAGCGAGGACTTGATGAGGAGAAAGCAATTGAATTAATCATAAGTGGATTCGCCAAAGAAGTGTTGAGGCAGTTGCCGATGGAGTTTGCTGTTGAGGCAAGGAAACTGTTGTCAATTAGTCTTGAGGGAAGCGTTGGATAATTTAGACAGAAAAATGTTTAACTGATTAAAATTCAAGGAATTATGAAGACATTGCTTGAAATAAGGAATTTACGAGCTGGGATAGATGGAAAAGAAATTCTGAAAGGAATAAACCTGCAAATAAACGCTGGAGAGCTACACGCTATAATGGGACCTAACGGCTCGGGAAAAAGCACGCTTGCCCAGGTTATAGCCGGTCATCCGGCTTATGAAGTTTATGAGGGAGAGATTCTCTTTGATGGGGAGAACATTTTGGAGTTGGACCCTGAGGAGCGTGCACAAAAAGGGATATTTTTGGCTTTTCAGGCACCTGTTGAGATTCCTGGAGTGCCATTGCTTGAATTCCTTAAGACAGCACTTAATGAACTAAGGGAAGCACGAGGAGAAGAACCTGTGGATACAATGACTTTTCTGAACAAAGTAAAAGAACTGGCAAAGGAGATAATCGGGAAGGAAGAAGTTATTTATCGTGGTGTGAATGAAGGTTTTAGTGGTGGTGAGAGGAAACGAAATGAGATATTGCAAATGAGACTTTTAGAACCACGCTTTGCAGTCCTTGATGAAATAGATTCAGGGCTGGACATAGATGCTTTGAAGTTGGTGGCTAAGCACATTAATGAAATGCGGAGTCCCGAAAGGGCGTTCCTGCTCATAACTCACTATTACAGGATTCTGGAACACGTTAAGCCAGACGTTGTTCATGTCCTTTATGATGGAAAAATAGTGCGTACAGGGGATTACAATCTTGCCCTTGAAGTTGAGGAGAAAGGATATGACTGGCTATTGGAAACAGCAAATGCCTAACACTATCCAAAAATTTTCAAACTATGTCTGTGTTAATTAGACCACCCAAGCCAAAGGTTGTCTATAAAGAATGGGTTGACCGACTTACAACGCCTGAGGACCCAATCAGAAGCAGGGCTCAGGAAGTTCTAAAACACCTGCCACCACCACACCCCAAATATGAAGAATGGCGACAAACACCTATATGGAACTATATTGACAAGCCACTTCCCATTGCCGAACCTCAAACGCTACAATTGAAAGATGAACATATTGCTTTCATTAATGGATTTCCTAAGGTTGCAGACAGTTTACCACAAAATGTTACCGTAGATATATATACCCGACTTGGAGATATACCGGTTGATATTATAGACAGAGTGCATGGTCTTGTTAGCGATAGTGAGTATTTCGCAATGGCAAATCTGGCATATTGCCCGGCGGTTGTTGTGATAAGAGCCAAAGGTAAGATAGAAGAAGCATTGAGAATAAGGCATTATCTCACTCAAGAGGCAGTGTCGTTCCCAAGAATTCTCGTTATTCTGGAGGAAGGGTCAGAACTTGCAATTGACGAAGTGTGGGAAACCACAGAAGGATATAAGTTTTCAGTGTTTGTCGGGGAGGCTTATTTGAGCAATAATGCTATTCTTTGGTGGACAAAGGAACAGGTCGGAAAGGAAAAAAATGTTATAATTGACTACACGGAAGGGGCATTGCAAGAAGGCTCAAGGGCTTCTGTGTTTACCTATACCAGTGGAACTGGGTTCTGGCGAAACATGCCACATTTACGAATGAGA
>JAJRPU010000229.1 GCA_024280615.1 Bacteroidota bacterium
GACAGCTACTATTGGCTTGGAGACTATGCCAAGTCAGATTCCTTGTTTGAGCAAATGTTGAGGGAGGGCATTGCCGATGCCGTGGCAATGAATAATTACGCATATTATTTATCGCTTAGAGAGCAAAATCTTGATAAAGCCCTTGCTTTGATTAAAAAGGCTATCAAGCAAGACCCTAACAACCCTTCGTTCTTGGACACTTACGGCTGGGTCCTATACAAGATGGGAAAAATAAAGGAAGCTAAGAAGTGGATTGAAAAATCCCTTGCCAATGGGGGTGACCAGTCTGCCGAGGTCCTTGAACACTATGGCGACATTCTTTATAAGTTGGGAGATATAGAAGGAGCAGTGGAATATTGGCGAAAAGCTCTTGATAAAGGCGGTGATAAAGAGCGATTGGAACGGAAAATCCAAGAGCGAAAACTTATTGAGGAGTGAGGCTGACAATTATACTTCTGGGAATCTTTATGCTCTCTTCATGCGGACTGTTCAAGAAAATATTTAAGGGCAAACAAAAAGAAGAGGCATTTAGAGAATCTTTAATGCCAATTGTTACAACCATTGAAAACAGAACTCAAAAAATAAATACACTTCAAGAGAAATTAAGGGTTACAATAAGCAGTGGCTCAGAAAAACAAAGCGTTTCAGTATTGTTGCGATATAAACGGGATTCAATCCTATGGTTCTCTGTTCTGGGTCCTATGAACATAGAGGTTATGCGAGGCATTATTCGTCCCGATAGTTTCTTTGTATTAAACAAGTTTGCCAAACAGGTGTATTTTGGCGATATAACCAGTCTTGGAGGGAAGTATGGCATTTCAAACTTCTATAACATAGTAAATTCTTTGCTTCTGGGAAGCATTCCATCCGAAGGATATATATATAACCTTGTTCAGGATTCCCTTGTGCTTGTGGATACAGCATTAGGCGTTACATACCAGATTGCCGTCAAAGACACTGTTCTGAGTAGAGTATACGCCCAGAGAAGTAATGAATCTTACATATTGCATATCCAATCTTACAAAGAGGTTAATGTTAAGAGTGGAGTTGTGCGATTGCCCGCTGAATGGTATATGAAAACTCAGGGAATGGAATTGCATATCAAGCAGACTTCCGTGAAAGTAAATAATAAGTTGAAGTTTCCCTTTAAGGTGCCAGACAGGTATAATAAGGTGCCACTTAATTATTAACTGAGTTATGGAAATGGGTCAGCTTAAAACGGTTGTATGGCTACTTGTAGCTACTGTTGGAGTGCTGTTGGCTGGTTCTGTCCATGGACAATCAAGTGCTGAATTGAAAAAGAAGAGGGAAAGGCTATTGAGGGAAATATCACGAACCAAGAAGCAACTTGAACGAATCAGGTCATCAAAACAGGAGTCCCTTACTGAACTGACTACTTTGAAGCATCAGATTCAAAGCAGGGAAGAACTCATTAGTATTGTTATGCAGGAAATCGCCCTTTTGGATAGCCAAATTACAGAACAAAACGAACTGATTCATGCATTGTCAAGAGATTTAGAACGCCTAAAAAAAGAATATGCCGAATTGCTTCGCAATGCATACAGGCAATACTTGTTTAAGTCGGACTTACTGTTTTTGCTAAACGCTAAATCGTTTAATGAACTGTTTTTGCTGTTGCGATATATGGACTATATTGCTTTGTACAGAAAAGAACAAGCGGAGGCAATCAGGCTAACCCAACAGGTAATTGAAGCAGAAACGCAGAACCTATATATGCAACGTCTTGAGAAGGATTCTCTTCTCAAAGTTTTGGAAATGCAGAAATATCAGTATGAAAAGGAGATGCAAGAGAAGGAAAGACTTATAGAAAGATTAAAACGGAAAGAACAACAGTTGCGGGAAGAGTTAAGGCGGAAACAGGCTGCTGAAAAGAAGTTGCGGAAAGCCATTGAGGAAGCCATCAGGCGGGAGATGGAAAGGAAGCGGGCTGCTGCCACTGGAGGGGCATTCGCTTCAATGAGAGGGAAACTGCCTTGGCCCGTGAAAGGAATAATTGTTGGTAAATATGGCACACACAGGCATCCAGTCCTTAAAAACGTAACTGTTAAGAACAATGGAATAGACATTCAGACGAATGCTGGCGAGGAAGTGAAGGCTGTGTTCGATGGGGAAGTGGTGAACGTGTTGTTTAGTCCAATGTTTAAAAAGGCAGTTCTCATCAAACACGGGAAGGACTATTACACTGTGTATTCTAATTTAGACGTTGTTTATGTCAAAAGTGGAGACAAAGTTAAGCAGGGCATGCCTATCGGAAAGATTGCAGGTGATGGTTCAGTCGGCAAATTGCATTTTGAAATATGGAAAGGGACAAAAACTCAAAATCCAGAACAATGGCTAAGAAAATAGTCTTTATTGTAGTGCTTTTTTTGACGATGGTATTAGGTTGTCGAAAACCAACTGTTGACTTAATAGGCGAGCCGGCAGACACAACAATTGTCTATGCCATTATTGACTATAGGGACACGATTCATGATATAATGGTTTTCAAATCTGTTCTTAGTGAAGAAGGTTCTTATGTTGGGGAAACAGACCTGTTCCCTGCTGGAACAATAGTGTATTTGGAGCAGGGGGGTAATCGGTGGCAGGCTTTCCCAGACACACTTGATGATTCTATTATGGGTTTGTCCTATCGTATTGTTTACAGAGTGCGTGCTAAATTAAGGGAAGGGGAACCTTTCACAGTTAGGGTGTATAGAGACGAAAGGGAAAGGGCTTATGTATCGCCTGAGCCAGTAGGGTCCTGGAGAGTTATTTATCCATCGCCTTTTGACACAACAGTTCCCGTGTCTTGGGTAACTTTCTTCAAGGGACAACGCATTCTTTTCTATGAAGTTCCAGGGGCGAATGAATACGCATTTCAAATCATATTGAAATATGAAGAATTAATCAATGGGCAGTGGGTCCCTCGGGAAGACACTGTTGAATTGGCAGACTTGTGGGAACCAAGTAAGGTATCAGGTTCGGGACAGGTTACAGCGGATATTCCCTTAAATGAGGTGTTGGGCAGGATAGGGGCAGGGTTGCCTGACCCGTCGTCGGAAGTTGATAGGAGGCGTTTGGACAGAGTGTCGTTTTTGCTATATGCAATAGGTCCAGAATTTTATTATTACAGACTTAGCCAGAGAGCAATTGCCTCTTCGCTGGCTTCAGGACAGGTCCTGCCACAGTGGACCAATGTTAATGGAGGTATGGGAGTTGTCGTTGCACGAAATTCTTATAAACTTCTGGAATATAGGCTGGATGCTGAATCTCTGGATTCCCTTGCGTGTAGCAAGTTTACTCGTCATTTGAAGTTTCAACCCAGCAATGCCCATCCTGCCTTTCCATATTGTCAGTGATGCAGACGCTGTTTAAAACTAAGGATTCTGGTTCTGGAAATATACCGCTTGCTGAAGCACTTAGACCGTCTTCACTTGAAGACTATGTGGGACAGAGCCATCTTGTGGGGAAGGATGGTCCTATTAGGAAAATGGTTGAGTCTGGCAACTTGTCCTCAATGATTTTATGGGGACCGCCGGGAACAGGAAAGACCACTCTTGCGAGAATAATTGGGAAATTGTCTGGATTGCCGTTTGTTTCCCTCAGTGCCGCTGAACATTCTGTAAAAGACGTGAGGCAAATTGTGTCAAGAGGCAAAGTTGTTTTATTCCTTGATGAGATACACAGGTTTTCAAAAGCCCAACAGGATGCCCTGCTTAAACCACTTGAGGAAGGCAGGGTTATTTTAATCGGTGCAACAACAGAAAACCCATCTTTTACTATAACCAGTCCGCTGTTATCAAGATGCCTTGTGTTCAAACTGGAACCGCTTTCGTCAGATGACCTAAAAAAGATTCTGGAAAAGGCATTGAAACACTTGGAAACAGAAAGAAAACTAAAAATTAACTTGACAGATGATGCAATCAAAACGCTTATTTCACTTGCTGATGGTGATGCCCGTGCCATGCTGAATAGCCTTGAAACGTTGATTAAAATCTATGGGAAGAAAAGTCAGGAAATAACACTTTCTGGTGAGGAGATATATAAAACCCTATCCACAAACCGCAGGTATTACGGCAAGAACGTGGACCTTAAATATGACTTAGTTTCCGCAATGATTAAGTCCATTCGTGGTAGCGACCCAAATGCTGCCATATACTATCTTGCCCAATTAACAGAGATGGGTGAAGACCCGGTTTATATCGCCCGACGGTTGGTAATTGCGGCCGCTGAGGACATAGGGCTTGCTGAACCACAGGCGTTGACAGTCGCAACAGCCGGATTAACCGCAGTTAGTAATATCGGCTATCCC
>JAJRPU010000230.1 GCA_024280615.1 Bacteroidota bacterium
CTTTTTTTGTGATTAGGTTCCTTATAGCTTCCCTTTTCTTTGATAGACTGTTAATCAAGTCTTTAAGCGTGTATAAAATATTTTCTGATTTTATGAACTTTAATAACTGGTCTGGTTCTTTCTCAGGGTCTATTTGTTCCATTTTTTCTGTCCAGTTGTTAAATTTTTCAATTATATCGTCAAATTTTTCTTGTTCCGCTAATTCTTCAATTTTCTTAGCATTCTGGAACGTTTGTAATAGGAATGTTTTAAGGGTATGGCTTTTGTCTTTGGTCTGTTGTTCTAATTTGCTTTTTTCTTCTTTCATTTTTTGAAGGAACTTGTCCAGCCAATCAATGTTTATTAAATCCAACAACAAATCCTTTCGCTCGCTTTTAGTGGCAGTGAGCAATTCCAGATATTTGCCTTGCGGAATGACCATCACTTGCCGTGCTATGTTCCCATCTTTTATAGGCAATGGTGGTTCAGTGGTAAGCCTTTTGAACGAGGCGTTTTCTTGGACATACCATCTTGCCGTGGAACCTCTTCTGATAACTTTATATCTCTCGTCGTTTATAATGAACTCAATTTCAACTTCCCATTTTTTCTTGTCTGAATAGTCGGAAAGAGCCTGTCTTCTGCCAATAAGTGTGTTGTGCTTTCCGGTTCCATAAAGTCCTGCTATCAGACCGTCCAAAATAGCAGATTTGCCACTGCCAGTGTTCCCACTTATTAAGATAAAGTTTGTGTTGTAGGTGTTAACAATCTCTTCAAAGTCTATCTCAGTGTCCACGTGTGAGATAAAGTTCCGTAGTTTTAGTTTACATAGCCTCATCGTTCTCAAGATTTTTAAGGATTTCAGTTATGATTTTGATTTCCTCTTCACTAAGGTCTGTCCCATGTACTTCCTTGACGTATGTTTGAATGAGCGAAATGGGGGTGTATTGATGCAAGTCGTGTGTTATAGATGCTTCAGCGAAACTTTTCACTGGGATGCTTCCCGATTCAAATTTAATGCTTGAGGTGATGTTTTCAGGAAGAGTTTCTATTAGTTGTTTATGCAGGTGTTCGGGCAACGAATTGTCCGGTGCTTCAATCTTGAAAATATAGTAGTGGTGTGGAGACAGAGCAGTGATACCGTCCAAGTCCTCTTCCTTGTTAATAGTGATTTTCTGGAAAATTGTGGGCAGGTAACTTATTTTTCCTATTCTCATATCTTGCGAAACGGTTATTATCATTGCAGAAGGTTCATATTTGTCCAACGGATTCAGGTGGTATGGTGCCCCAACGAAAGTAATGTTTGGTTCAATGGTTAATGGACGGTGAATGTGTCCTGAGAGAACGCCCTTGAGAGTCCTAAACGATTCTGGTTTGACAGGCATCATTTGTCCGACCACTTCATCGGTTCCAGCTTCGGTGTCTGTTAACGAGGTTGGTAATATGTGCGTAATAAGTATTGTTTTGTGAGGGTTTTCCAGTGTGGTTACCCAGTGTTGGATTAGCAGGTCAAGTGGTGAGTCTTCTTGTTGGTCATCAATAATGATACCTTTGTTTTCAAGCAGTTGCAGACACGTTGGTCTGTCAATATAAGGCAGGGCATAGAAGGAATATCCGTTTAACTCAAAAAGTTTGGACGGAACAGTAGTGTGGTCACTATCAGCTCTTATTAGATGGACTTTTCCGTCGCTGTGTCTGTTGAGTAGCGAACTATAGAGAGTTAGGACTTCTCCGTCGTGGTTCCCCGCTATGATAACAATATTTATGCCTGCATCATTAAGACGTCTTAATAGGTTTTCCAGAACATGTATCTCTTCTTTGTTAGGGCGTCGTTTGTCATAGACGTCCCCAGCGATTATGAACCAGTTAACGTTTTGCTCAATGGCTAGGTCCACAAGCATGTTAAGAATTCTCTCCTGAAAGGGAAGTAGGCTTTTTCCGTTGTAGGTCTTGCCAAGATGCCAGTCCGCTGTGAGTAATGCTTTTTGTTCACTCATGACTCCCTTTTTTTAGAAAAGAAAATAAAAATTATGCACAAAACGAACAAAAATTGTGAGATTAGCAAGTAAATTCTCATTTTTACTGGAATTTGCTTTCATTTCAAGTTGTTGTGGATGCCTAAATTAAGAGGTTGGTTGTTTCTCATTTGGGCTTTACGCTCATGTTTTCCCTTGTGGTAATGATTTGATATCAACTCTGTGAATTGTGTAAAATGACTATGTCTGTGATTGATAAAACAAGGGATGCGACATTCTGCTTGCAATAATCTAAAAGAAGTCTTTTATCACAATCACGAATTATGTCTATAATTGTTCTTATTTTTGCTAAAAACAAGTGATGATGAGACAGGCAATGTTGGGCATTTTGACCGTAGCCTTTTTAACAACAATGGCTCAGGAAAAATACTTGAAACGCATTTATGTGCTTAATGAAGGGTATTATAGTTACTGGACAGGGCAGATAGTCGTGCCTGTTACAGTAGGGTACATAGACATGGATACACGTCAATATGTAGTGTTTGATACCATTTGGGGTGCTCGGTTCGGTGTGGATATGCTCCTTGAAGATTCTTTTCTTTATGTTACAGCCGACACATTCATTATCAAGTATAATGTAAACACGTTGGAACGGGTTGCTGAAGCACATGCTCTTGGCGTTCGGGGGCTTGCCATCAGTGGACAGAGACTCTTTGTTTCAAGGGGTGAACTGCCGTCCTTAGGTTGTTGCAACTCTTATCTGCAAGTCTATGACAAGAACACATTGCAATTCATTGAAGAAGCCGACACGTTGACTTCGCCTTTGAAGTGGCACAGCGATGATGTGCTTGTCCTTGGCGATTCGGTGTATGTGGCAGTAAATAATGGTTTCGTGTGGGGACAATATGTTGGATATATTGCCGTGTTTCCCGTTTCAAACATTAACAATATGCGTCTGATTGATTTGGGACCTGATGGTATCAATCCAGAGAACCTGATGACAGACGGTCAAAATGTCTATGCTTTCAATAATACTGATTTCACAACCAGTAGTGTGTCAACGTATGCTCGTGTGTCAGGGTCAGTGAACACTGTTAATTTGGGTTTGCCTTCTGGATGCACTGGGTCCGCCCTTGTGAATGCTCAAATATATTTCCAACCATATTTTGCAGATTCAACATGGACAACTCGGGCAACCTTTATGCTTAGAACTCCCACTACTAACGTCGGGGCTTTGGATACCCTGCCACTTAACAAGACCTTTTATCAAATATTCCACGACACGCTCAATGGATATATATGGTTAACTGAAACAGACTTCCAGAATTGGGGGCTTGTCATTGCTTATAGAGTTTCAGATTATTCCTTTGTTGATGCTTTTGCAGTAGGTGTTTCGCCGGGTGCACTCGCTTTTGAATATGGCGAAAAGATAACAGTGGGCGTTGAACATAGTGTTGTTGAAAATGTAGAAATTGTATCTCTTAGAGACAGAACAATCATGATAATTAATAGGTCGGAAAGCCCAATTGAGCGGGTGTTTATTATGGATGCCGTAGGGAAGGTTATATATAATGAAGGATTTGGTGGTGAAGGCATAGTTATTAGGAGATTACCTTCGTCAGGAGTGTATTTCGTTTCGGTTCAACTTCAAGATGGAACTAAACTGACGAAAGAAGTATTAATACAGTAAGCGAAAAAAGAGAAGTTTGGGTAAGAGAAGAAGGAAAGCAAGACCGAACTATAAGGATGATATTAAGTTTAAGTATCGCATTAATGAGGAGATTGATGCTCCACAGGTTCGCCTTGTGGGTGATAACATTCCGCAACAAGGGATATATCCTATTGAGGAAGCATTGAGGATGGCTCGGGAAATGGAGTTAGACCTTGTGGAAGTGGCTCCTAATGCAGACCCGCCAGTTTGTAGAATAATAGATTTTAACAAGTTCATTTTTGAAAAGAAGAAAAAAGAGAAGGAACAAAAGAAAAAGACACAGCAGACAGAGGTTAAGGAGATTCGCTTTACTCCCATGACCGATGACCATGATTTTGAATTCAAACTTCGCTATGCACGGTCTTTCCTTGAAAATGGCGACAAGGTTAAAGCATACGTGTTTTTCAAAGGACGACAGATAGTTTTTCAGGATAGGGGAGAGCAGGTTCTTCAAAGAATGATTGAAGAGTTAAAAGACATTGCTACTGTGGAATCCCCGCCTAAGTTGGAAGGGCGAAGAATGATAATGATTCTTGCTCCTTTGAAGTCCAAAAAAGGTAAGGTTAAGCAATCAGCTAACAAGGAGGAAACCCAATCGGAGAGCGACAACCAACAATCTCAGAACAATTAAAAACGTTTTAAAATAAATCAGTTATGGGAATGGCAAAGGAAATCACGGATGCTAACTTTGAAGAAGAAATCATCAAGTCTGGAAAGCCTGCCTTGATTGATTTCTGGGCAGTGTGGTGTGGTCCATGCAGAATGATAGAACCCATAATTGAAGAACTAGCAGAGAGATACAAGGACAAGGCAGTAATAGGCAAAATGAATGTAGATGAGAACTATAATGTGCCAGTGCAATACGGTATCAGAGCAATCCCAACCATACTATTCTTCAAAGATGGAGAAGTGGTTGATAGGGTAGTGGGTGTTGCCCCCGCTGCAGTCCTTGAAGAGAAACTCAAGAAACTTATCGGCGAGAATTAATGGCACTTCTCACATTAGAAGACATTAGTCAGATAAAGAGTGTTCAGGTAGTTGCCAGAACGATAGTAGCAGGTTTCATTACTGGGTTACATAGAAGTCCGTATCACGGATTCTCTATTACGTTTGCAGACCACAGACCTTATGAGCTGGGTGATGACCTCAGGCATTTAGATTGGAAATTGCTCGCTCGACTCAAGAAGAAATATACTCGCCGTTTTGAAGAGGAGACCAATATGCGTGTGTTGATAATCCTTGATTCAAGCCCGTCTATGTTATATCCCATTGATAGTAATATGAAGTTTAAATTTTCCGTGTTTGGGACAGCGGCGTTGATGTACCTATTAAAGTTGCAGAGGGATGCTTTTTCTCTTTACCTCATCGGTCAAGATGCTATGGATAAACCATCTATAAAACCTGTGCATTATCGTCGTAATATGGGACTTTTGGAACGCTATATTGATGAACCGCCTCACTCTGAAAGTGATATAATCACTGCTCTTGAAAAAGCTGCATATTTTATGCCCAAACGCTCATTAATAATATTATTCTCTGACATGCTTGACAACAGTTTATACGCGCAAGATGATGAATTTATAAATGGTTTACAGACTGTTCTAAGGTTTCATCGAAGTCGTCTTAATGATGTGCTCATATTCCACGTTTTTGATTCCCTAACGGAAAAAGATTTAAAGCTTAGCAACACTAGCTGGATTAAGTTAAAAGATGTGGAGCTTCCGTCCCTTCAAGAAGAAGTGTCAATTAAAGAAATAGCTAGTGAATATGCCAAAGCATTTGACAATTGGCAAAAAACAATTGAAGAAATTTGTCTTAGGGGTGGGGCAGATTATGCTTTAGTGGACATAAGAGAACCGTTTGCTGCTATTTTATTAAGATTTCTTGCCAGGCGTTCTAAAATGGTGTCATGATTGCCTTTGCTCCTGCTAAGATAAATATCGGTTTATATGTAGTTGGCAAGAGGCAAGATGGCTACCACAATATTGTTACTTGCATGGTTCCCATTAACTGGTTTGATGTTGTTGAGATTGTGAAGGCAAATAATCAGGGAGCAAAATTATGTGTATATGGTGCCTTTAAGCAGGAGGTTCCTTATAAAAACAATACTATTTCAAGAGCATTGGATTTAATGATGCAGAGGTTTGATATCTCCAGCGTGGAAATTCATTTGCTTAAACAAATTCCATCTGAAGCAGGATTGGGGGGTGCTTCGTCAGATGCAGCAGCAACTATTAGCCTCGTTGACAAGTATTTTAGCCTCAATTTGTCGTTGTCTGAAAAGCTTTTGATAGCAGAACAAGTTGGTGCAGATGTGCCTTTCTTTATTGAGAGAAAGCCTGTTGTTGCATCAGGAAAAGGAGAGAGGTTAGAACATATTGATTTGCCTTGGCTGAAGGATTATTTTTCAATTGTCATTGTGCCACAAGAAAAGCTTAGCACAACTGAAATGTATGGCAACATAAAACAATTTATTAAACCGCCAGAAGATTTTAAGCGACTCTTAAAGGAAGGTCCCAAGCAGTGGAAAGGAAGGATTATCAATCAATTTGAGCCTATAGCAGAATCCCTTTACCCCGGTCTTGCTAAAATAAAGGCAGTTTTATACGAAGCTGGTGCTGATTATGCTTCCTTAACTGGTTCAGGAAGTGCATATTATGGGCTTTTCTCAAGAGACATAGTCAATGAGGTGAACAACCTTTTGAATTATATCACAAATAGTATTACATACAGATGTTTGAGTTGGGGCTTTATGCTACCTATTCTCTAAAATATTTCTCACAAAGCAAAAATCTTTTAACTTTGCAAAAAAAAGAAAGGGGATGAGGCAAAATCCAATGTTATTAATAAGTGCAAAAAAATTGGGATACTTAACACTTTCCTTGATGACTGTGCTATCTATTCAAGCACAGACAGTATACTTTACAGAAACGTTTAATACGGTAATACCAGGGACCATACCTGCAGGATGGCAGTTGGGCGATGGTGGTGTGATTGACCAACAACCTCCCTTACAGCCAGATTCCACATGGTCAGTAATTACTGACTTTAATGGAAACGATTTAGGGCAAGGTAAATTCCTTTTCATACAAGGAAACTCCACTATAGGACAAAAAGACACAATAGAAACTCCAGCAATAACGATTTTGCCAGGTTCACTAACTGGTGAACTATATGTTGGATTTCTTACTTTCTCTGTGGAATGGCACGTTCCCAAGGGCGGACACCACCCACTGACGCAGGTTCCCACGTAAATGTTTGAGAAGGACTCCCACTGAATTAGCGTTTTCAGAAGGGTTCCACCATACTTTATCTTCGGGCAATAAATCAAGAGTTTTCCTTAGCCACGTGCGATATTGCTTTAGCAACTCAACAGACCTGATGAGAAATAGCTGTCCTTCAGAGCATTTTTCCGTCGCCATCCCCTGTCCTGTTTTGCCTATAGCAAATGTATGATTTACGCTTTATTGCTTCTCAAGGGCTTTATAAATAAGACAATGAACATTTGTCCTGATGCTTAGTTGGTTAAACAATCCATTTTCCATAGATGGGTATGTCCTGTTTGCAAGCAAGACGTAAATAATTTGATTGTCTGGGTCAGTCCACACTGCCGTTCCTGTGAATCCAAGGTGTCCAAAAGTTGACTTTGGGACCTCTGTGCATGTGGGAGAGCGCTTCGGGTTTTTGAAATCTGGTTTGTCAAACCCTATGCCTCGCCTGTATCGGGCGGTTGCCTTACTTGTGAATTCTTTGATTGTTTCTGAATTAAGAAAATTTTTTCCAGCGTAAGTGCCACCATTAATAAGCATTTGCATTAATTCTGCTAAGGGATATGGGGTTGCAAACAATCCGGCGTGTCCCGCAACGCCACCCATCAGAGCAGCTCCCGGGTCGTGAACCTTACCCCAAATTATCTCATTCCTGAAATATGTGTCCACTTCAGTTGGAGCAATTTGAATCTTAGGGTATTTTTTCAAGGGATTATAAGTTATATCTCTTAAACCCATTGGTCCATAAAAACTTTTATGAACGAATGAATCCAGTGTTGTGTGAGTTATTTTTTCTATTATTCTTTGCATTATGTAGAACCCAAGGTCACTATATCTATACTTGCCCCGTCTTCTCGTTGGTTCCTGCACAATCCAGTTCCATATTGAATCCTTAATATCAGCTGAGGCAACCAGCGTCCCACTAATAGGAACACAAAAGAACGAATCCGCTTCTTCTGAACTGCACAAGTACATTTCCAATGAATCTGGAGTTATCTTACTGAAAAATGGTATCCATGCTTTCAACCCGGCAGTGTGAGTTAAAATCTCTCTAATTGTTATTTCCCCTATTTCACTGCTTTTAAGCTCAGGGAGATACCATTTAATAGGGACGTCAAGCCTTAGCTTGCCTTCATCAACAAGTTTCATTACTGCCAGCGTAGTAGCTACTATTTTCGTGATAGAAGCAAGGTCATAAAGCGTGTTGTGTGAAACAGGAATTAGGCTATCATAAGTTAGGTATCCATACGCTTTGTCATACACAATCAGGTTGTTTTTAGCGACGAGGAGGCGAGCTCCCGGCATAGCACCCTGTCTGATGCCCGAATTAATAAAAGCATCAATACTATCAAACACCTTTCTGTTGAATCCCACTTCTTCAAGGAGTCCAAAGCCTAGTCTTACAGGATTCTTCTTTATGCCATGCCCAACTTTCCATTTGCCTACTTCAAAGGGCAAAACACCATAGAAACCTCGTGAGCCAAAAAGGGCTTGAATGGCTATGTCCTGAAAATCCCTGTCCTGTTGATATGAAACAACTATCGCAGGAGCCTCTTTGACAAACGGTATGAAATAAGGACTTGTGAAAAGAACTGTTCCGCCAGAAATTTTAGCTAATTCACCCAGTTTCTTTATTTGTAGACTGTCCAAGCCAAATTGTCGTTTGGCGTTTAATGATGGCGGGAAAACAAGTAGCCAAGTGTTCCGGTCAACACCCTTTATAGCAGGCAAATCATCCCATCGGTAAAGCTTTATGTTTTCTTGATGATAGAGCCTTAGTGTCTTAATGGCTTGCAGAGGCAATCCGTTAGAAATAATAATCCATTTGTATTGTTTGGACGGAGACAGAGGCAATGCTTTTAGGGAATCTTTGACGAGAGTTTGAGCATGGGAAATGGCTTTCCTTACTAAGGCTTTCCACTGTAGTGAACCAAACGCTTTTTTTAGGGAGTCAAGAGATGCGGGAGTGAACCGATTGGCTTGTTTCCATAAGATAACTTCTGAAACCCGGGCATTAATAACTTCTTCGGAAAGATTGCCTTTCTGGACAACCTGTTCAATGTGTGAGACTATCGCATCCACATTGGTCGGAAACAGAAGGATTGTTGCTCCAGCTTTGAGTGCCAGTTCGCCTGTTGCCGCACCCCACCGTTCCACCGCTTTCATGTTCAAGGCATCAGTAAACACAATTCCTTTATAGCCCATTTGTTTCCTTAGAATTCGCCATATTGCCACCGGAGAAAGGGATGCGGGAAGTTGCTTTATGTCAAGTGAAGGAACCAAAATGTGAGCGACCATAACACCGGGAGAATATTTTAGCAATTTTTTATATGGCAACAAGTGAATCTGTTTCATTTCAGAGGCGGAAGCATTGACCACAGGAAGCAAAACGTGTGAATCCTGATGAGTATCACCGTGCCCGGGAAAATGCTTTAATGTGAAAGATATTCCTGCTTGTTTCATTCCTTGCATAAAAGCAAATGCTTGCCTAACAACTCGTTCAGCGTCTGAACTAAATGCACGCCAATGGATAACCGGGTTTGCGGGATTAGTGTTCACGTCAACAACAGGAGCAAAATTCCAACCAATGCCCATCATCTTAACCTGCAGACCCGTCCAATAGCCCAGTTCACGAACTATGGAAGTGTCCTGAATAGCACCAAGCGTCATAGCATAAGGAATGGAAGGACCATCTTTGAGGCGCATTGACAAACCCCACTCGGCATCAATAGCAATCATTAAGGGATAGCGAGCATATTTCCTTATTGTGTCCAAGGCATGATAAGCCTGTTCAACGGTTCCCTGCATAACAATCACACCTCCAATGTTGTATTCCCTAATTAGTTGCCCAACTTGCTTCCAGTGTATGGGACCGCGCCGTGGATAAAGAGGAACCATTATCAATTGACCTATCTTTTCCCTCAGGGTCCAAGAGGGAATTTCCTGTCCGTGAGACACATTGTTCCAAAATATCGTTAATATAACCAGAAAGTTTAAAATCTTAACCATGTTTTTTGATTTAGGTAAACGTAAGGAACGCCAGTTCAGGTTTTCCAGTGAGAGACCGGTATCCGGAAAACGGTTTGATTTTCATCGCCACAGACGTTTTGGGAAGGTTAGTTGGACCCGCATAATCATTATGGCAGTTATTCTCCTGGCACTCATTATGTTCGTATTTTTCAGTGGTTAAGATAGTAAATTCCGATAGCAAGGAGGACCCCTAAAAGTAAGATAACCATTTGTTTCCAGCCAATATTGTGATGGCTTATTTGCTCGTGAACCATTGTGCTACCAATGTATAGCAAACTGCCCAGGGCAACGAATTCAAACCATTTAAGCAATTGGTCTGAAACAACGTAGTAGCCGAGGAAGGCACCCACTGGAGCAGTTAACAGGAAAAGGCTTCCCCAGATGATAAATGCCTGTTTTTTTCGCCTTCCAACAATGAACCCGAAGACCATGGAGGCAGGTAAGCGATGCAGAATAATAGAAGAAATTATGGGATTATACCACATGGAATATTCATAAAGGCTAGATATGGGCATTGCTTCCACTAATGCATGCATTACAAGCCCAATCATGAAATAAGTGCCGTATTTAATGGGAACGTCTGTAATGTGTCCGTGTTCAATCCCACCAGTTAGTTGCTCAATAGTAATTTGAAGGAAAATGCCGACCAATAAGCCCCATCCAACCATCTCGCCATGGGCACCCTGCCATTGATGATTGAAATGCAACACGACGGAAGCAAGAATAAAACTACCTGCCACGGTTAACAGCGGTTCATAGAACCGGCGAAATAATGAACTTAGGAAAATGCCTATTCCTAGTCCAATAGCAGAAACAATAACTATTATAGCAATGGCTGTTATGCTATCTGTATTCATATCCCCAATTTAAATACAAGTTTATCACATACCTTGCTATTTTGAACATGACGAAAGCAATAATAAAGCCGAGGAGGAAACCAACCAAGATGTCCGAAAAGAAATGAACACCAACGTAAACCTGCATTATGCCTATTGAGATAGCCCATAGATAAAGCAATACGGATGCCCACCTTGGCAGGTAGTGAGAAAGCACGTAAGCCAGAGCAATGTGGTTAGTGGCGTGTGCAGACGGAAAGGAGTATCCTGCCCCGCACGGAACAAGCACGTGAATGTGCTGGACGAGCCAGTCCACATGACACGGTCTGAGCCGTTGAAATACAGGCTTTAGCGCTTGAGCAGAAATAAAATCACTTACGCCAACGACAATTAGTGAGATAGTGAGAGCTTCAACACCCTTCCAGAACCCATACCTGCGAGAAATCCATACAAGCAGGAAAACATACAACGGAATCCAAAACAATTTATGGCGCCAGAAAGGAGCAATAAACGACAAATCAGGCATCACTTCATGAAAAAACATTATCGCCTTTATGTCCCAGAAATCAATGTATTTATATAGCATCTTGCTTGATTAAGACATTAACTGCTTGAACGAGCCACGGCATGACCTTAGTTATAAACGAAGGACCATGATGTGCTATATAATCAGTTTTCACAGGAGTTATAATTATTCTGCGGTTCCTGATTGCTTTCAACTCACCAAGCCCCCTTTTCTCAAACAGAGCAACCACTTCATCAACAGTCCTGTTCTTTTTGCTAAACATTTTGGGTTCATAGATAATAATGTCCGGATTGCTTTCAATGATTTCCTTCGGTTCAGGCATCAGCCACTCAACAGGTTTGTGCCCGAAAATGCTTTTCAATCCGACAAATTCAAGAGCATCGGTTATGTAACTATACATTCCAAAGGAAACCGGACCACCAAGGTCTATTTCCAAATACACAGAAACGGACTTCATAACAGACTCTAACGATGCAACACGTTCCAACAGCTTCTTTTGCAATGCTCGGGCTTCTTGAACATATCCCGCTACAATGCCCACCTCAGTGCAGAAACTGATTATATGTGAAATGGTTGGAGGCAATGGAATTGCATAAACTGGATATTCTTTTGATAGTTCAGTAGCCATCTGACGTTGATAGCCAGTGGTTGTGAAAATAAGGTCCGGGTTTAGCTCTTTAAGCAGTTTGTGTTTTATCTTATTATAACTTCCAACGTGTGGTTTCTTAAATGCTTCCGGAGGATGGACACAGAACGTGCTTACACCAACCACAAGGTCGCCAAGCCCCATCTCAAACAGGGCTTCCGTGACAGCAGGGCTTAAACTAACTATCCGTTTGCACCTGTCAGGCAAATTCAGTTCTGTGTCCAGAACTTCACAGAAAACCTTTCTCATGCTTGGATAATAAAGATTGTAGGGTATTTTCGTACTTGGTCAACGTTCTTATACCACCATCTGACCGGAGCAGTATACAGGAATTCGTTTGGCGTAGTGAGAGCATGAGCAACGCAAATTTGAGTGTTTGGATGGAGGGTTTTAACCATTAGCCGGAAGGTTTGTGGAGTTCTGTATGGAGTTTCCATGAAAATTTGAGACTGGTTATACTTTCGGCTTATGGATTCTATTCTCAGTAGCCATTGCCTTGTGTTTCGTTGTGGAATGTATCCATGAACTGTAAAGTTTTGTCCGTTCAGACCGCTTCCTGCCAGTGCCAGAAACACACTGCTGGGTCCAATGAGAACCTTTACAGGGAAATCTTCTCTGTGTGCCTGCCTAACTATCGGATATCCCGGGTCCAAGATAGTTGGATAGCCCGCATCACTCAACAATCCAAGGGAATGCCCATCTCTTAATGGAATCAAGAATGGTCTGACGTCAATAGTGAAAATGTTTTTGGGCATTTGTGTTATTATTATCTCATCTCGTTGTTCTGGGGAAAAGAGCTGACTGAGAAACTTCCAAGCCTGTCGCTTATTTTCCACAACAAAATAGCGAAGGGATTTAACTATTTCAATACCATGCTGTGTCAGTGAATAACACGCTGCACTACCTATGGGAGTAGGTATAACATACAGGGTTGGCTCACTCATGTGTTTAGTTTGACATTATCAACAGTTAAAATCACATATCGTGTTCCGGCAAGAATAGCCAGATAATACGCAATTAGCCATCCAACAATTGGAACAGCAGAAATAAAAAAGACAATTAAGCCAATCATTGACAAACCAAACCTGTGTTGACGGGCATACGTAACACGTTGCCTAACTGAATACCGCCTTCTCTCAAGAGCATAATCAACCATACTCATGCCAAGAAAATATCCTTGAATAATTAACAAAAGAATTCCAGTTATTGGACTGACAATCGGAAAAATAAGTCCCAATATCCATAATCCAGCCATCCATAAAACTTCTAAAATAGTATTTCTAATAGCCAATACAATACCCCTAACAACATCCTGAATAAACTCATGGAATTTGAATGGATAATCTCTTCCAGTCCAACGGCTGTCCGCCTTCTCTGAGAACCAAGCGAAGAACGGAGCAAGGACAATAAGAGCAATGTTCTTGTAGAAGAATGCACCAGTAATAACCCCGATAATATACTTTAGGACAGTAAATAGCAATATCCAACCGCCTAAGTCAAAACCCAACCAGTCAGTAACAGTGTTTAAAAACCATTCTGCAAAAAGAATTGTTAGCCATATTGACAAAAAGAAGATTATGAATGTGCTAATGGCTGGAATAATCATCCATATCCACCATCCATGCCTGAAACTATCCGAAAGAGTGTCTTTAAAAGATTTGAAAACCAATTCTATTTGTCGCACGGGAGAAACAAGCATTCGTCAACTAATTTAAGTGAATATGCTTTGGGTTTACCTATAAAAAACATTTTTAGGAGTTTCCAGTTCCTTTCAAAAACAGGCGAGTTCCGATAATGCTCAAGGTCTTCTTCAGAATCCCAAATGCTATATGTAATAATGTGTTCCGGCGAATTTATGTTTTCAAATAATCCAACATAATGACATCCCTTGAATTGCCTGACCGATTCTTTTATTTCTTTGAAAGTCCTTACCACTTCTTGTTTTTTAAATGGATCAATATGCATTTCAACAATTCTTACAATCATCTACTTTTGTTTTTCGGGTATTGACAGGAATGGAGCCACCTGTTTGGATTGTTCCTGCTTGAGTCTTATTTTAATATGCACGTACTCGTTCAAGTTTAATATCCCCGCAAGGTTACCATTAATTATTCCACAGGATAGATAACCCATTTCGTCCCTAAAAACCACCTCTTTACCAGGGGGCACATCAAATGGATATGTTGGGTAAACATGTGCAAATTCAAAGGAGTAAAGTATAACATTACGTTTAACAAAATTAATTTCTTTAGATGCCAAAGTTGAAAAAATCTGAATGTTTTCAAGGTTGTTAACGTTAGTTACAACATTTCCGTAGGAGTCAATATGTATTATAGTGGCAATTATCTGCCCTAATTCATTATCAATCACTGGTTCAGGTAAAAATGCCTCTATCACATGCCCTTCTTGAGAGGCTTGTAAAATGTCATATAGTGGTTTAGAATTAAGAAGCGTCGGCAAAGATTTGTCAAAAACACTTAGAGAATCCAGGTGTTCCGAAACCATTGTAACTAATCCGTTATTAGGAACAATAATGGTTCTGTTGTCATAGCGAGCAACCACCGTTGAAGAGGTTAGATGGTTAAGAACTATGAATATTGAATCGGGAGGGAACTTAAGGAGAGCATATTTAAGGACATAAGCCGTTGAGCGAACAAAATCTCTTGAGAGACCATCTAATATAATAGGGTTATAACCTTGGGTAAACAACGATGATATAGTAGATATCAAGAATGGGTCCTTACCATCGTAAGAAGTGAGTACCACTACCAAGGAACTATTAGTCATATCTTATCTCTTTATATTGTAAGGTAAAATTACAACACACAATAAATGGCTACGGAAAAAAAGATGAAAAGCGAAAAAAGTCAAATTGTTATATCTTTTGAGGACGTTGACCCAATAGAAATTTTAGGGGTTCATAATACAAGACTCGCTTTAATACAAAATGCTTTTCCCGAAATTAAAATTGTTTCCAGAGGCAATAAGATTAAGATTTCTGGTAGCAAGGAGGAAGTTCGCAAACTCAGAAACAGGATAGAAAAGATTCTTGACCACATTAGAAGGTATGGATATATTACTGATAATGTAATGAGAGGTTTGTTGAGCCGTTCTGAGGGAATTGAAGAAATAATAAACCCTTATGGGGAAGAGGTGCTGGTTGTAGGACCAGGCGGTCACGTTGTAAAACCCAGAACGGAAAACCAGAAACGAATTGTTGAAGCTATTGATAGCAATGATATAGTGTTTGCTATTGGACCGGCAGGAACAGGAAAAACATATACAGCAGTTGCCTTAGCTGTTAGGGCACTACAAAACAAACAAGTTAAAAGAATAATTTTGACTCGTCCAGCTGTGGAAGCAGGGGAGAGCCTCGGTTATCTGCCCGGAACACTTGAAGAGAAAGTTGAACCTTACTTGAGACCCCTATATGATGCCCTTTTTGATATGCTTCCAGCAGAAAAAGTAAACGTCTATATGGAACAACGAATTATTGAAATAGCACCATTGGCATACATGCGTGGTAGAACCCTTGACAAGGCATTTATAATCCTTGACGAAGCACAAAATGCTACACTGCCACAACTGAAAATGTTTCTTACACGGCTTGGTCCGGAAGCCAAAACAATCATCACCGGAGACCTGACCCAGGTTGACCTACCGCAAAAACATACCTCAGGATTGTCTACAACCATCAAAATCCTTAAAAACATTGATGGAATAGATGTTGTCTATCTGGATAGAAGTGACGTTATCAGGCATCCACTGGTAGGAAAGATAATCAAAGCATTTGAAACACTGGAGACACAGGAAGAAAATATCAAGACTACCAAAGAATCTAAAAAACGAAGCAAAGAAGATGGCAATAGGGAACTGAATGAAGGTTAAATACATTTTGTTTGTATAGCGTAATTTTGCAATGTGCAATAGGAGATATGGCTAAGCAAAAAGGGATACTGGTTGACGGGGAAGTAACGGAAGCACTCTCAAATGCTATGTTCCGTGTAAAATTGGACAATGGGCATCTGGTCACTGCTCATGTGTCCGGAAAGATGAGGGTTAGGTTCATTAGAATCTTGCCTGGAGACCGTGTTCAGGTTGAATTATCACCATACGACCTGACAAGAGGACGAATTGTTTACCGCTACGGTCCCGTTAAACAACAAAATCAAAGTAGTTCATAAAATCCATAGTGATGAAAGTGAGAGCATCTGTTAAGCCCAGGACTGCAGATTGCAAAGTGGTTAGAAGGAAAGGAAGGGTCTACATTATCAACAAGAAAAATCCTAAATACAAACAAAGACAAGGCTAAAAATTAAGCGAGAATGCCACGGATAGCAGGAGTTGATTTGGCACCCAATAAACACGGTTTCATTGCCCTGAGGCAGATATTTGGCATTGGTCGGGCAAGTGCCAAAGACATACTGATTAAAGCCGGAGTGCCATTAAACAAGAAGGTCAAGGACTGGACAGATGAGGAAATAACCAAAATCAGATATATCATCAACACTCAGTACAAAGTGGAGGGAGCCCTTCGTGCAGAAATCAGAATGAACATTAAGAGATTAATGGACATTGGTTGCTATAGAGGCCTTAGGCACAGGAAGGGATTGCCTGTCAGGGGACAGAAAACCCGAAAGAACGCACGAACAAGAAAAGGAAAAAGAAAAACAGTTCCCGGTAAAAAGAAAGCCACTAAATAATTAAGGTATGGCAAGACGGAGAACAACAAGCAGAAAGAAGAAAAAGGTCAGAATAGAGCCATTGGCTGTGGTTCATATCCACTCAACTTTTAATAATACTATTGTTACAGTGACTAACAAAGATGGAGACATTATTTGCTGGTCCAGTGGCGGGAAAATAGGTTACAAAGGAACGAAGAAAAGCACTCCTTACGCCGCTACCCTAGCGGCTCAAGATGCCGGCAAGGAAGCGTATGACCTCGGCGTTAGAAAAGTAGAAATCCGTGTGAAGGGCATCGGTCCAGGGAGGGAAGCCGCCATCAGGGGAATCGCTGCTACAGGACTGGAAATAGTTAAAATCGCTGACGTTACACCTATCCCACATAACGGCTGCAGACCCCCCAAGCCCAGAAGAGTTTAATCACTATTACTATTAAAATTTGGAGGAAAAATGGCAAGGTACATTGGACCCAAGGTCAGGTTGATGAGAAGGTTTGGCGAGCCCATTTTTGGAGCTACACCCAAGACAAAATATTTGGAAAGGAGACCTTATCCACCGGGACAGCATGGTCGCTTGAGAAAAAGAAGGGTTAAGAGTGAATATGGTCGTCAGTTGGAAGAAAAGCAGAAACTCAAATTTACTTATGGTGTTTCTGAGAAGCAGTTGAAGAGATATTATGATGAGGCTGCTCGTAGGCACGGAGTCACAGGCGAAATAATGTTGCAATTGCTGGAATCAAGATTAGATAATGTAGTTTATAGGTTGGGATTAGCACCAAGCAGGGCCGCTGCCAGACAGATGATTAGTCACAAGCATATCACTGTTAACGGAAGGGTGGTTAATATTCCATCTTATCTTGTTGAACCAGGAGATATAATTGGGGTCAGGAAGAAGTCTCAGAATCTGAAAATAATTCAAGAATCGGCAGCTGTTAAAACAGGCAGAACACATTACGAATGGCTGGAATGGGACAATAGCACAATGAGCGGAGTTTTTAAAGACTACCCTGAGAGGGAAGAAATCCCAGAAAACGTAAACGAACACCTTATCGTTGAGTGGTATTCAAAACGATAATTAATAACACCGACAAAAAATCAGAGCGATGGGATTGGACAATTTACTAACATTTGTTAAGCCAGAGGAAATAAAGATTGAGAGGGAAAATGAGCGGAAGGGTCGCTTGATAATGTCACCGCTGGAAAGGGGATACGGAATCACAATAGGTAATGCATTGAGGAGAGTCTTGTTATCCTCACTTGAAGGATATGCTATTGTGATGGTCAGAATCGATGGCGTGCTTCACGAATTTAGCACCATTCCCGGTGTTATAGAAGACGTATCTGAGATAGTCCTTAATTTAAAGCAGGTCAGGTTTAAATATTTGGGTAGTGACCCTATAGATAAGGCTAAGATTAAAGTGGAGGTAGCAGGGCAGGAAATATTTAAGGCTGGAGACATTGAGAAGTTCACACCTGAATTTGAAGTAACTAACAAAGATTTGGTAATCTGTCATATGGAACCATCTGTTAAGTTGAATATGGAACTGTTTGTTTACAGAGGAAGGGGATATTTGCCACAGGAAGAGTTTCTTGATATGGAACTTGAAACAGGAATTATTCCTATTGATGCTATCTTTTCACCTATCCGAAAAGTGCGTATTGACGTTGAGAATGTCCGTGTCGGGAAATATACTAACTACGACAAGTTGATATTGGAAGTTGAAACAGATGGCACTATCTCACCTGAGGATGCTATTCGCAGCGCCGCATCCATATTGATTGACCACTTTGGAATGCTCGCTTCAAACAATGTTACTAAGAAAACAATTAATATTTCCCTTGATGATTTGAAACTGAGTGATCGTATTAAAAAGAATTTGAAAATTGCTGGTATTGAAACAATTGAACAACTTCTGGATATGACTATTGAAGAAGCATTGAAAATAAAGGGACTAGGAGAAAAGAGCATCGCTGATTTAAGAAAGGAACTCAACAAGTTTGGTTTGGATTTTAGGACTTCAGAAAAAACACAACCACAAGAATCCTCAAAATAAAATAGGCAATGTATCATCTGAAAAAGAATAACCCACTGGGGAGGACTGCATCCCATAGAAAAGCGTTACTGAGAAACCTTGCCATTGAACTTATCAAGCATAAGAGGATTAAGACCACAGTTGCCAAAGCAAAAGAACTAAGAAGGTTTATTGAGCCTATCCTTCATAGGGCTAAGGAAGACACTATGCACAATCGTAGGTATGCCTTCAAGCATTTGCAAAACAAAGAAGCTGTAAAGATACTCTTCAGTGACATAGCACCCAAAATAATGGAACGAAATGGAGGCTATACAAGGGTTCTAAAGCTTGGAATATGGCGAAGGGGAGACAATGCAGAACTTGCTATGATTGAATTGGTTGATTTCAACGAGGCTCTGTTAGAAGCTGCTAAGGAACAAAAAAAGACTGCTGAAACACCTTCCAAGAAAAGAAGAAGACGTAGAGGCAAGAAAAAGAAAGTCACCGAAGCAGGCGAAAAAGAACCTGAAGCTAAAAGGACCAAGGAGGCCGAAGGTAAAAGTGAAGAGGCACCAGGAGACTCTGAGGACAAGGCAGGAGAGGAGGACGCACAAAACACCTGATGAGACATATAGTTTGGCTGGATGATGAAATCACCACGCTCAAGCCATTAATCAACCTTTTGGAACAGACAGGAAATTATAAAGTTCATGCCTTTAGTAGTCCAGAAGAGTTTTTAGAGTTTTTGCATAATAGGTCTGAAGTAATTGATGTAGTCATATTAGATGAACACATTGGCTACGAATCTGGATTAGAATTATATGACAAATTACGAGACAAATTCGGAATAAACATTCCTGTAATTTTTATTACTCGGGAAGAAAATTCTGACTATATCAAAGAGTTAATTGCCCGCGATGTGCAACGCTATATTTCAAAACCAGTGAAATTCAGCGACCTTCTTGCTGCTATAACGCAAATTACCGAAGGAGAAATTCTACGAAAAACGCATAGTGTAACAAAAGTCCCTGAGAAATTCAGGAAGGTATATTCAATGATTGAGGACGCAAATTCTATAATGCATTGGCATAACGTAATTAAAGAATTAATTAAGTCGGAAACTCTCTTGGGTAAAGACTTATTTGATGATTTATATGACTTTGCTCAAACACGGTTCTTTCAGTTTTTTTCCCATAATTATGAAGATTTTCTGCATTCCGAAGATTCTTTTTTAGCTGTTACTTTTTTGGATAAATATGAAGAGTATGTGAGTTCTGATACTTTGATTCTAGTTATTGACAATTTTAGCTTGTGGCTCTGGGAGATGATAAAAAATGGTGTTGAATTCCCCAATGAATGGGAGATATACAGGGAAGAGTTTCTGCTTGCTTTGTTGCCCAGTGTTACACAGTATAGCCGTCAGAGTTTGCTAAGCGGATTTTTCCCCATTGAGGTCAAGGATATGGGATTATGGATTGATGAAACAAATGAGGAAGTTAAAACTAAGTATGAATCTGAGTTGATAAGGCTTGGGTTTCAAAGGAAAGGGTTGCTACAACCGACAGTAACATATTTTACAGGAGAAAATTCCTATTCATTGTTAAAGAAAGGAACTGGTCCGGTTGTTCTAATAGTGCCGTCGTTTGACCAACTGGTTCACATAACTGTTGACCATAAAAGTCTTAAGGAAATATTTCCGAATATGATTGATTTTGCAGAAGTTGTGAAGAGGAGTTTAACTCGGGGCATTATTAGTAAAATTCTATCTGAGGCTGTCCACAGATTTAGTTATGTTATAATCTGTTCTGACCACGGAAGCACATTTGTTAATACGCCTGTTTATGTATCAGGACGCCACTTTATGCCATTGAATCCAAGATATAAATACGGAGAAGACTTCAAAGTTGAAGACGACGATTTTATAGCATTTTTTGATGACCCAGTTAGACTTAGGCTGCCTATTCCCAAGCATTTTAGAATGTATTTTGCGGGCAAAGACAGATTTTTCGTTCGCAAGTACGGTAATTATAAAGAAGTTATTGGAAGATTTAAGAGAAGTTTGCAACACGGAGGCATTTCATTAGAGGAAATTTTTGTTCCCATCATTATCTTGAAGAAAAAATTTTAGGAGTCGTGGAGGTGTTTGAAATAAACAGAGAAGAGGAACTTGATCAGCTTGCTAAGTATATCCTGTTGAACTATCCAGACAAGCGATTTTTTGCACTATATGGTCCCTTAGGAGCAGGCAAAACTACGTTTATAAAATATCTTTCAAAACAACTGGGAGTTATTGATTCAGTTAAAAGTCCAACATATACCCTAGCTAACATGTACAAAACACAAGAAGGTAAAAAAATATATCATCTTGATTTGTTTCGCATAAAGGATTCTATTGAATGGCTTGACATAGGTATAGATGATTACTTTGAGGACCCTAATGCTGTAATCTTTATTGAATGGCCTGAAAAAATAGTAGATTTATTACCTAAAGACAGAACAATATTTATTCACATTAATCCAGACCCGGACACACAAAAAAGAAAAATCGTAATTTTGCTATCTGATGAGCAAGAAAACTACGCATAAGAGGGAGAGTGTGTCCACACCAGAGACCGCTGAACTGATGGTAAAGATAAGGTCTCATCAGAAAAGTTTATCAATAGGTGTTCCGCATTTTGATATACTTCAGGAAAAACGAGTTCCTATAACACCTGAGGGTGCTAGGCAGTTGATTGTCCGGGGACATAAGGTAATTGTTCAGACGGGAGCAGGCAAACATGCCAGGTATTCGGATAATGATTATTCCGAGGTTGGTTGCCAAATCGCTTATTCACCGGAGGAAGTGTTTAAAGAAGCAAATATCATAATTCAAGCTACACCGCCTATTAAAGAAGAGATTAAATGGTTGAAGCCGTCACATATTCTTATTTCGCCATTGCAATTACACACATTTAAGAGAAAATTGCTGGAAAGCCTGTTGAGTAAAGGCATTACTGCTCTTGCTATGGAATATGTTCAAGACAGGCCGGGTTCGTATCCATTTGTTCGGGCAATGAGCCAAATTGCCGGGACAGCATCTATATTAATCGCCGGGGAATATATGAGCACTACAAATGAGGGTTCAGGCACTATGCCGGGAAATATAGCAAGTGTCCCTCCTGCACATATAGTTATTATTGGAGCGGGAGTCGTCGGAGAATATGCAGCAAGAGCTGCTATAGGACTTGGCATGGAAGTTCACGTGTTTGACTACTCCGTGGAGCGTCTGTCAAGACTGCAAACCAACTTAGGGGTTAGGGTTTATACATCTACTATTTATCCTGATGCTTTGAGAAGGTCGTTACGAGTTGCAGACATAGCTATTGGAGCCTTGGCACCCAGGCACGGCAGAACACCAATTGTCGTTACAGAAGATATGGTGGCTCAAATGAAACCAGGTTCTGTCATCATAGATGTGAGTATTGATAGGGGCGGGTGCTTTGAGACAAGCGAAATTACAACGCATGACAATCCTATTTTTATAAAGTATGACGTCATTCATTATTGTGTTCCTAACATACCTTCCCGATATGCACGTTCTGCCTCCATAGCATTGAGTAATATACTAATTCCAATGTTGCTTGAGTTGTCTGAGGCAGGCGGATTAATTGAATATATTTGGCATAATCCACAAGTTCGTAATGGAGTATATATATTCAGAGGAATGTTAACAAATGTTGACTTGAGCGAACGATTTAACATGCGAATGTCAGACCTGAATCTAATCCTGCCTGCGTATAGATAAGAAATAATACACAGAGATACTCTGCAATTTAGTTTTAAAAACAAGGTTTCCAACAACCATCAAGGTCAGTACATGCCTTTGCTGCACTGAAGCCTAAGTCTTTTGCAAGACAACAGAATTTGTTTCGTGAAAGTTCATATTCAACTTCTAGAACTGGCTTGCCACTTTGGGCAATTGAGGCATAAGCATAACATTCGTCAAAAGCAAAGCACTCTTCCACAACTGCTAAATCAAGTTCTGACAATAACTCTGGCACGAGCTCGCCATTGTTTTTCAAAGCAATTTTTAGATTTCGGGAATGGGCTTCTTGAGCAAGCCATTTGAAATAATTAATTGCATCTGTTTGGGTTAAAGAAAATCCGGTGTTGTGCTTCCATCCATCTAAGTTGTCTGGTTCAATGGCATCGCATCCCTTTGCCACTGCCATATCCAAACGTTTTGCCATAATGGTTTTGACCGCGATACTGCGGATGTCAAGCCAATATTCACCTTCCCAACCTTCCATTGGATTACCAACTACTGAATCAGGAAATTGGTTTGCATCGGAACGCCAGTCTTCAAGTGTTCCAGCAGAAAAATAGCATATTACAGTGCCACCATTGTCCTGAATAC
>JAJRPU010000231.1 GCA_024280615.1 Bacteroidota bacterium
AATAAACTTTCCCAAGACGATTTGATGGTTGTTTCGCAGGGGGCTGGTGTCCCTAAGGCTTTTTGGAGGGACTATGGCTTGCGACAATTGATAGTTGTTCTTGCTGTTTTATATAGCACCATCAAAAACTGGCATGTTATCATTTTTCTTTTTTCTGTGTTGAATTTTGTTGTTTTTTACTTCAGCTGGGTTCGTGCAATAAAAGAGATATTCAACGTTTCAGAGGAGTATATCCTTCTGGCTGGATTGTTTCTGCCATCTTTCGTGTTGTGGGGCAGTGTGTTGCATCCAGAGGCGTTATTTCTTAACGGTGTGGGGGGCTTGTTGTGGTTCTGGCGTAGCAAATGGAAGACTGCCTTTGTTTTCCTTGTTTTCGCTATGTTGTGGAAATTAGAAATAACTGCATTTGTGGGATTGTTAATCTGGTTATTGAAAAGACCAACAAACATTAGCGTTGTTGCTGGCTTGGGAATGTTCTTCTTGGCATTGCTGGTGTTTTTCCCTAACCCTCTTTGGGTGGTGTGCCACAAGCAAGCAAAGACATTTATGCTACTTGGAAACACTTCTTTCTCCACTTTTCCTATTTGCTATACTTGGGACTGGACGGCTCTTGCCATTATACGGGCTATCCCAGAAGTTCTTTTTAGCCCTATTGTTATTGGAGGGATTGCAGGCTGGTTCTTCCTATTGGAAAACATTGGAGTATGGGCTATTGCCCTGACGCTGTTCATTATGCGATATAAATACTGGCGAATGCTTGATTTGATTGTTATTGCTCTTGCTGTAATGCTAATCATTGGGTTAACATTTAATAATGCAGGAAGCATAATCAGATACAGGACTGTTGCTCTGGCTTTCCTTTTCCTGCCATCTATGGCTGTTGCACTGCGTCGCTTGGGTAAAATAAAACACAGAGATACTGTGACCTAATCTCGCCATTTGATATTGCAGCCCATTGCTGGCTTCCATTCTTCTGGAGCAGGTAGTGTACCTTTTCCAAGCAGGGCATCCAGAACATGCTTGAGGTCTGAGCCAGTGACGGGAACATCTCTGCCAGGAGAAGACTCATCAAACCTGCCGTGATAAACCAGTTTCAAATCCTTGTCAAACACAAAGAACTCAGGAGTGCACAGTGCACCATATTCCTTCGCCACTTCCTGAGTTTCGTCAAACAGGTAAGGGAACGGGAAATCCAGTTTGGAAGCCAATTGTGCCATTGCCTCCGGAGAATCTTCGGGATATTTTTCTGGGTCGTTTGCACTAATGCCCACAAACGCTATACCTTTTGGAATGTATTCCCTTGCCACTTCAAGGAGTTTATTGAGGATGTGCACTACATACGGGCAATGGTTGCACATGAACACAATGACCGTTGCCTTCTCGCCCCTCAACTCATTGAGATTCCTTTTCTTGCCTGTCAGTGGCTCAACAAGTTCAAATTCAGGAGCCCGGTCGCCAAACTTCAGCTTGTCCTCGCTATATGTTAAAACCATTCTGCCCTTCTTTTCCACAAAAATAGGTAAAACTATTTTGCCCTTCTATATTATCATTTTGAAAAATGGCACAGAATTTGCCTACCAAATAAATACGTAAAGATGCATAACGATGCGAACAATAACTTTAATACTGGTAGTGTTAATAGGTTTTGTGAACATGAATGGGCAGGATACGAGTATAATAAACATGTTGTGGAACAGCTTAAGACAGCAATTGAACATTAACCAGTCAAGACTGCAATATATCCTACGAAATTTAGTAATTCATGAAAGCACAGAAGTGCATTACATTGCCTCCGTTCCACTCAATGACAGCATAGGATTAGTTCATATTACAGAGCCCAATTTAGGTTATGTGGAAATCTACATGAATGGCGAACTAATTATGAGAGGGACTACGCCATTATCTTTCGCTATCACACAATCGGCTAATTATGAGTTCGTTTTGATTTATAACGGCTTCCAATGGGTTAGAACAATTTTCCTGAGTCCAGGAAGGGAATATTTTATTGGTGTTCCCGGTCTTGAAGAGTATGTAATGTATTATAGACAAGGCATTCGTCCACGCACAGTTACATATATATCGCCATACACGGGAACCATAGTGGTTGAAGATTATACCTCGTGTAGCCTTATGGACACTGCAGAATTTAATCACTTACTACTTACTATCAAAAACGCTTCATTTTCAGATGAAAAAATTGCTATTATTAGAAGTGCAGCTTCTGGACATTGCTTTACTGTTCCCCAGGCATTAACCATTTTAAGTCAGCTTAGTTTTGACGATGATAAGCTAATTGCAGCCAAAATCCTTGCAAATGCTCTTATCAATCCTCAGGATGCCTATCTCCTTGCAGATGCCTTCACTTTTTCCGACACTAAGGAGAAATTCCTATTATGGTTAGGACAGTAAAATCGCGCTATTACAAGGGCATTGCAATTAAGCACAATTATTTAAAATTGACTCTGACCCCACTGTGTATAAAACAATCCTGGCGGGTGGTGAAACCCACCGGGACAAGTTGAAGAAATTGATTTGTTAGGTGTGTCTTAGTTTCCTTTGATTAGTTTACCATTCCAGAGGGTTATGCCTGTTTGTGTGTCCACAACCTGCCCGAGATATGTTCCTGCTGGGAGGCTGGAGACGTCAACCAATTGCCCACTGGTGGTTGTCTGGACGGAGATTAGTGCTTTGCCAGTCAGGTCCCTGATGATGAACTGCAGGTCCTTGGAAGCATACTCATCGCCAACCTGCACTTTAATAAACTCTCGGATTGGATTTGGATATATGATTATGGTTTGGTTGTCTTGTGCCGTGGCAACGTTCACTGTGCTAAGGTCCGTGATAGTGATTGTTTGAGTGAAGGTGTCTGAGAAACCACATGGATTGCTAACAATAAGCGTGATGGTATACGTGCCATTTGAAGTGTATGTATGCGTTGGGGCCATGTCTGTTGAGGTGTTTCCGTCGCCAAAGTCCCACTGGAAAGAAGTTGCATTCTGTGACATATTAAAGAATTGGACGATGCCATTGCCAAGATAGTTATATATGAATTGAGCAGTTGGTGGAATGTTCTCTGTTACAAAAATGCTTCTGTAGGTTGTATATGTGCAGGTGTCTCCTAAAGCCACAAGAGTTACCCAATAGAACCCTGGCGTGGTGTATGTATGCGATACTGTTTGTCCAGTGTCTGTATTTCCATCTCCGAATGACCATAAGAATTCGGTTGCTGTGATGCCATTAAGGTTGTTGGCAGCGAAATTTATGGTATTTCCTTCACAGATAGCAGTATCAGAAGCAGAGATTTCATACACTGGAGCTCCTAGGACTGTAATAGTTTTACTAAATGTATCTGTTCCGACGCACGATTGCACAAATGCTTGGACTACATAAGTTCCCCTGTTAAGATATGTGTGATACACGTATCGTCCCGTGTCTACTGTTCCATCGCCGAGGTCCCATGAAATTTGTGTTTCGTCTAATGGCAAGTAGGAACCATAGATATTTATATATAAAAGTTCGCCAGCACATACAACAGACGGATACACATTTATCATAGCATTAGGTGACAATCCCCTAACAACAATATGTTCATAACTGTATAGTTCTATGCCGTGGCAATTGTTTACCATTCTAAGAGTGATTGTATACGCTCCTTCATTTGCGTAAGCGTGCGTAGCGTATAGCCACCCCTGTTCTGGTTCTATGATGGTATCTATTGTTCCATCGCCATAATCAATGTAAACAGTGTCAATTGTTAGGCTTGGCATAACAGAAATACTAAAAGTTATCTCTTCCCCAGTACACACATTATTTGCTGAAGTATATACACTGGTTAATATAGTGCTTAGGTCTGGCTCTTTAACCCACACAACATCATTATAAGTGGTCCAATCCCCACATTGGTTCAACACCTCAACAGTAATAGGATGGCTTCCGTAGGTAGTAGGAGCTGTTAATGTTAGGGAGGTCTGGTTAGGACCAAGGGCATACATATTACCGTCGAATATTACAACAGCACTGTCAATAGGCATATTACTATAAATGAAAAGGTCAAAGTCTTCCCCGGGACAAAGAGTCTGATTGGATGCATAAATTGAAACATTTGCAGGAACACCTGAATCTTTCACTTTCACTGTTCGCGTCGCTTGGACACTATCCCCACAATAGGAATAAGCAGTGGCAGTAACAGTATAGGTCCCTACCGAGGAATACGTATGGGAAACACCAGGATAAGTGGATATATATCTGTTTCCATCACCCATATCCCATTTAATATATCGGATGTTAAAATTATCAGTGAATGATGCATAGAAACTAAAATTTGTTCCAAGACATACACTATCACCAGGTGTAACAATTATATTTGCAGAACCTGGAGAGTAATTAGAGAGCACATTAACGACGATTGTGCTAACGCTACTATCGTTAGTGCATTGACCACTTTGCCACTTGGCAACTAACTTAGCATTATAATTGCCTGCTGTATTGTAAACGTGATTCACCTCATTGAAATCTTCTATATCACCTGTTATAATTGGGCTTCCATCGCCAAAATCCCAAGTTACTACATATCCGTGTGGTTGCCCATACATTGCCTTAAATTGAACTGGCACACCTGGACACACATTATTAGGATATACCGTAGGAAACACAGAGGGAACAGCATCCGTGTCAATAGTCAATATAACTTGGATTGAGTCTATTCCACAGACATTAAAGCCGATTAAGAGGACAGTATCAAATCCTTGGGAGTTGTATATATGCCACACTTCTGTCTCTTGTGTGGAGATAGTGTTTCCTGCAATATACCATATAAATGAGTCAACAGGTTGTGAGAAGGAACCTTTGAAAGATACGGGAGTTCCCGGGCAGACAAAAGAACTAGGAGTTACATCTATGTATGGCATTGGTTTGTTAAGCATAGCTATTGTCTTAATCACATACACAGAGTCGTGAGGCGTCGCATCAGTATCAATCGCTAAAAGGATTATGTCTAAGTCTCCACCGCCACTAAGCACAAAAAACGTGTCTGTTACACCGCCAGCAAAAAACAAAGGAGGATTAGTCTGCCACATGAAAGTGTCAAATGGAGCGGAAACCGTAGCATTAAGAAACACAGTGTCATTGGAACATGCTACTGCCGGATGGCCACGATTTGCTGAAAATGTATAAGTGAAGTTAACCTGTGCAAAGGAATTGCTCTTTAACATGAGCATCGCCAAACCCGCCATTATTAGTTTTCGTATCATCACTTGTGCAGTTTTACTGGTTATTACTTAATAGATGCTTTATTTTTAAGAAAGGTTGCATCTCATCAGCAAATATATAGTAATGCGAAATTATTTTATTCTAACACTTTTCTGAGCTTCAAAAATCCACCAATAGTCAGCAGGCTTCCCTAAAATCAAGACCTAAATTTTACAAGAACGCAACTTTTACTAATACTTTATGTTGCATAAAACCATTGATTTAGTTAGACCTCATATGAATATCCGTAATCTTCATACCACAAAGTTTGTGGGTTTGTTAGTAAACATAAACATTAATTTATTAATTTATTACTTTCAGCTTCCAAAACCCAAGTGTTATGTTAAGACTGACACTGTAACTTTTAATACGATATATTAGCATACAAATTGGTGTGTTATGGTTGAGTTCCTTCTGATTGTGATAATTATTCTGCTGGGCGTGGTGTTATATTTG
>JAJRPU010000232.1 GCA_024280615.1 Bacteroidota bacterium
GTTCCACAGAGTTCTTATCTTATTTGACTCAAAGTGTTCCTCTGTGTCCTCTGAGTTTAACTCTGTGCAACACTGTGGTTTAATAAATATCTCACAGAGTTACACGGAGTAAAAACTGAGTTCCACAGAGTTCTTATCTTATTTGACTCAAAGTATTCCTCTGTGTCCTCTGAGTTTAACTCTGTGCAACACTGTGGTTTAATAAATATCTCACAGAGTTACTATGGTGCAAGTCCGGAATATGTGGGCGTTATAGCGCAGGAAGTCCAAGAAGTTGCCCCCTATATGGTGCATGAGGTTATGATACAGAAAAAAGGTTTTGAGACAGACACTGTGCTTTCCGTTGACCCATCAGCATTCACGTATATTCTTATCAATGCGGTGAAAGAGCTGAAGCAAGAAAACGAAGCTTTAAAACGTGAGTTGAAAGAGATGAGAGAGGAGCTTGTGGGTTTAAGACAGCAATTAAAACAATTAAACGGCAGTTCAAAATAGATTCTCTATGTAGCGATAGTATCTTTAGTCCTCGCTACGCAATCCAATGCGAGTTTTATATCTTTGCTATAAATCGCAGGAAAATGTCATGGAATGAGTTGATACGTCCGGAAAGTGGTGGTATAGAGGAAAAGAGGATTATCAACTGCGAAGTTACTGACCCGAACAAGATTTTACCTATTAAATATAAGTGGGCGAGGGAGTATTATAAGATGGGAGTTGCTAACAATTGGGTTCCTGAAGAGGTGAATATGCAGCGTGATGTGGAGCAATGGAAGACCCCGGGGTTCCTGGACAGCGACACAAGGCGAATGATTCTCTATAATCTCGGATTTTTCTCTACTGCTGAAAGTTTGACAGCAAATAACTTGGCACTGGCTGTTTATAAGCACATAACCAATCCTGAGTGTCGCCAGTATATTCTCAGACAGGCTTATGAGGAGGCAGTCCACACAGACACGTTCATCTACATTTGCGACACGCTGAACCTTGACCCAGACCAGATTTACAACATGTATCTCAAAATCCCCTCCATTCGTGAAAAGGATGAATTTGCTGTTGGGTTGACAGAGGCGGTTCTGGACCCATCATTCACAACAAAAGGTGTTAGGAACATTCAACGGTTTGTTCACGACCTCGTCGGATTCTATGTTATAATGGAAGGAATCTTTTTCTATGCAGGATTTGCTATGATGCTCTGGCTGATGAACAGAAACATTATGCCGGGCATAGGCGAACAATTCCAGTTTATTCTCAGAGACGAAACTTTGCATCTTGCTTTCGGTTCTGATTTAATTAACACTATTGTTGATGAAAACCCTGAGATTTGGACTGACGCTTTCAAGCAAGAACTGGTTGACCTCATTAAGAAGGCTGTTGAATTGGAGATTGCCTATGCGGAGGATTGCTTACCAAGGGGAATTCTCGGCTTGAATGTCTCTCTTATAAAACAGTATGTTGAATACATAGCGGACAGGCGACTGCAAAGAATCAGATTGCCCAAGCAATATGGCTCTACCAATCCGTTCCCATGGCTTAGCGAGTCAATGGACCTCAGGAAAGAAAAGAACTTCTTTGAAACAAGAGTCACTGAATACAAGACAGGAGCCCTAAAATGGGATGACGAAGATGCCTAATTTACATTCTTCTTCCTATGTCCCCATTAATAGATTTTGATTTAGTGGCTCCTGTATATGACAGGGTAATGTATATTGCCGAGAAGTGCTGTCTTAAAGAATGGCGACGCAAGTTAATTAGCAGGGTTAAGGGCAAACGAGTTCTGGAAGTAGGAATTGGCACAGGAGCAAATATTCCGTTTTATTCTTCCGATGTGGAATTATATGGCTTAGATAGCAGTCGCAAGATGCTGAGCCAGATGCCCGATAAATATTTACAATTACTTTCTGGAATTATAATATCCAGTGCTGATGAAATCCCTGTGAAGGATGATTTTTTTGACACTGCCTTATCCACTTTTGTCTTTTGCAATTTGGAGAAGCCGAGGGATGTGGCTAAGGAAATGGTCAGGGTGGTGCGTCCCGGAGGTCAACTACTGTTTCTGGAGCACACGTCTCCCTGTAACCCTATCTTAAAAACTTCGTTCAAAGCCCTTGAAAAGATAACTGTTCCTTTGATGCATGAGTATTTCACTCGTGATGTCAGACAGTTCTTGGAAGGGTTGCCAGTCAGAAAGGTTCATGAAGAACGAAGCAAATCAGGAATCCTCCTGTTAGTAGAATATGAGGTGGTCAAGTAATTTGGAAAGGTCAGACCTATTTTATTATTTTTATGTCTGGTCGTTTCTTTGAGAATTTAATTCGTTTGTTTGTGAATAGACTTTTAGAGGCATTATTCCACCGGAGACAATGAATTTGATTTGTTCTGCTGGAGGCACCTGCTCAAGGGGCTTGACCCTGTCTCTATGCACGAGAAACAAGTTCCCTGAGAAGTTATATGAATGTGGCAAGTAGACAGCAACCAGGTCATCAGGCAAACCTTCAATTTTATCCCTTGTTAAGAAACCAAGTTTCCAGATTTGTTTTTCACTATCCATAGCAACCATCACTGGTTTTCCCAGTTTGTTGACGTCCCGGTTTAGGATATTGAACAGGTCTTGGATGGTGGTGTATATCAACCTCAGTGGTCTGATGCGAAGAATAGCATTCTGAATGAGTTTAAAAATTGGCTGGAATACAAGCGTCCCGGATAAGTAGCCAACCAGATAGATAACAACAAGCACAGTTATCAAGCCAATCCCGGGGAATCTATATTCAGGTGGAATAATTCCCGTCATCAAGTTATCAAAGAACTCAATAAGGCTAACAACAATGAAAATAGTTATAGTGATTGGGGCGATAACTATTAATCCTCTAACGAAGTATGTTCTTGCCTTATCCCAAAAGTCTTTCCAGTGTTTATTTGGCGTCTTTAGCATCGGTAGGCTCTTCTAACAGATGGTATGGTATGGACGGGGCATATTCTTCCACTGGTTTAGGTCTCATCAATGGGAAGAGAATCACTTCCTGAATTGCGTGTTGATTGGTGAGAAGCATAACTAATCGGTCTATTCCAACGCCCAGCCCAGCCATTGGCGGCATACCATATTCCATTGCCACAATGAAGTCTTCGTCATAAGGCATTGCTTCTTCATCGCCTTCTGCCTTTGCTTTCCGTTGCCATTCAAAGCGTTGTCGTTGGTCATAAGGGTCATTCAATTCAGTGTAAGCGTTGCATAATTCAAATCCTGCCACGATAACCTCAAAGCGCTCTGTGAGGGTAGGGTCCTCTCTGTGCCTTTTAGCAAGGGGAGACATTTCAATGGGAAAATCAAAAACAAAAGTTGGTTGGAGCAATTGTGGTTCAACAATTTTGCCAAATATTTTTTCTATTATTTTAAATCTTCCGGGTAGTTTTTCTGGATTTTCCACTCCCACTTTTTCTGCCAGTTCAAGCAATTGAGAATCTGAGAGATTTCTAACGTCTTTGCCTGTTTCTTCTTTCAATGCTTCAAGGAAACGAATTCTATGCCATTGCTTTCCGAAATCAATAGTGTGTTCGCCATAAGTAACTTGGGTTGTTCCAAGGGCTTGCTGAGCCACATTCCTAATCATCGCTTCTGTGAAGTCAGCCATCCAATAGTAGTCTTTATAAGCAACATATAGTTCAAGCATAGTGAACTCTGGATTGTGTGTTCTGTCAATCCCTTCGTTCCTGAAGTCTCGTGAGAATTCATATACTCCTTCGTAGCCGCCTATAAGCAATCTTTTGAGGTGCAGTTCATCGGCAATGCGTAGGTAGAGCGTTAGGTCAAGGGCATTGAGGTGTGTTACGAATGGTCGGGCATGGGCTCCCCCATAGACAGTATGCAAAATAGGCGTTTCCACTTCCAGATATCCATGCGAGTCAAGATATTGTCTGATTGCATTGATAATACGAGTTCTTGTTTTGAAGAGCTCCCTCACTTCTTTGTTTACAAGCAAGTCAAGGTATCGCTGTCTGTATCTGAGTTCAGGGTCCCTGAGTGCACTGAATTTTTGCCCTTCCTTTTCTTTACCCAAGGGGACTGGTCTGAGTGCTTTGGCAAGGAGAATTATTTTCTCTACTTTTACTGATGGCTCGCCTGTTTTTGTCCTGAATGCTTCCCCTTCCACGGATATAAAGTCGCCAATGTCAAGCAGTTTTTTAACAAAGCGGTTATAAAGGAATTTGTCTTCTGTGGGGCATAGCACATCCCTGTTAATGTATAGTTGCATCTTGCCTGATTCATCCATCAAGTCCATAAATGTTGTCTTGCCCATTATTCGTCTGGCTGTAATCCGACCGGCTAATATGACCCTTTTGCCTTCCCACTTTTCAAAGTTCTCTTTTATTTGGGCTATATCTCCCGATTTTTCAATGTTTACAGCAGGATACGGATTTATGCCTAGTTCTTTCAACTCCCTTAGGGCTTCCACTCTGGATAATATGGGTGCTGGTGTCTCCTCGGGAAACATAAATTTCCTAATCATCATAGGCTTCCTTGGTCTTTTCTACAAACATAGACAATGACTATTAAATAGTGCAGTTTTAAATGAAGCAGATAATCATTTTCTTCAAATCTCATAAGTTTAGGCTTAAAATTATTTTTTAATGAGAATCCAATGTCCGTTGTGGGCTAAGCCGTGGCGACTGGTGGCTCTGTTTCTTATAATACTCCTCGGCATTATGTTATACATTAGCAAGGACTATGGCATCAGTGGCGACGAAGCAGATATGGCATATTATGGCAAATATCTTTTGCATCATTATTTCGGAGCCCCTAAGCCGGAGAAAAAAACAGTTAATCCATTGTTTGATGAGGTGGGACGCCTCTACGGTGGATTTTTTGAACTAACGGCAACAGCAATTCATCATTACATTTTCCCCAATAGTGACCTATATCGTGTTAGGCATGGCGTAGGCGCTTTCTTTGGATGGTTGGGCATTCTGGCTGTTGCTCTCATAGGGTATATGTTCGGGGGGTGGCGTCTTGCCCTACTTTCAGCATTACTTCTGTTCTTCTTCCCACGATACTTAGGACATGTGATGAACAATTCCAAGGATGGACCCTTTGCTGCCTTGTATGTTCTCTCCATTTGGGCAATCTTGAGCATTATGAAAGACAAGTTTCAGTCTGACTGGAAAAAGTGGCTGTTGTGGGCTGTGATAACTGGTTTGGCTATTGGTGTTCGTGTTGGCGGGTTGCTCTTGATCGTGTATATGGCAATGGTTCTGGGAATATATTGGTCTTATTTGTTCAGGGATAGGTCCTTAAGCCGAGAGGCTATATTGCCTGTTGCTATTCGTTTTGTTGTGGCTTCTCTTGTTGCTTATCTATTACCATCCCTTTTTTGGCCCTATGCGGCAGAAAACCCAATACTCAATCCCATCAAGGTTCTTCAAAAAATGTCTGAATATCCCGTTGGGATGCGCGTTTTGTTTGAAGGGCATTTTGTCTGGGCAAGTGCCCTCCCGTGGTATTACCCCTTGAAATGGATACTTATAACATCTCCTTTGGTTATCCTGATTGGATTCTTGCTCTCGCCATGGTTTGTTAAAAAAGAAACAAGTTGGAAAAGATATGCATTATTGTTCCTGATTTTTTCTGCTATCTTCCCTGTCGCTTATGTTATTTGGAAAGGTTCAGTGCTATATGATGGTTGGAGACATCTCCTATTCATTTCAGGTCCTTTGGTTGTGGTGGCTGCTATTAGTTGGAACTATCTTCAGGAACATTTTAATAGAGCGGGAAAGTGGCTTGTTGGCGTAGCCTTTATTTTGCTATGGGCTTCGGCAATATGGTGGACCATTTGGTGGCATCCACATCAAGTGGTCTATTTCAACGAATTGGTTGGATACTTAAAAGGTGCATACACCAATTATGAAACTGATTACTACTTGCAATGCACTACTCATGCAGCTTGGGAGCTGGAAAAAACAATTGCTAACACGGACGACACAGTAACCATCATAAGCAACTTCCTGCCTCCCCTCGTCCACTACCTTAAAGACAAATATCCCAATGTTAAAGTAAAGTTTGATAAATATTACACCCGAGAACAGAAAAAATGGGACTATGCCATTTGGGAAACACGGTTTATTGACCCGGGATTGCTTCGCGGTGAGGCATACCCCCCATTTAAAACAATATGGGTTGAGAAAGTTCAAGGAGTTCCCTTAGTGGCTATTATTAAGAATGAAAACCCAAGTGTCTATCAGGCTTTCCTAGCTTTTCAGGAGGAAAAAAATGTAGGTAAGGCACTCCGATTGTTCCACCAAGCCCTGTCTGTGGATAGCCTAAACGAAAGGATCTATGAGGGTCTTGCCGAGCTATTTACAAGCGTTGGACTTTTAGATAGTGCAATCGCTGTCCTTAACCAACTAAACGGACTTTATCCAGAATACTCATCTCCCTATCTTACGAAGGCAGAACTGTATATGAAAATGGGTCAACTAAAACAAGCCTTAGCTCAGCTTCAAAAGGCGGAACAACTACAACCTTATAGCCCAAATGTGAAGTATATGAAAATCATCGTGTTACTCAATATGGGCAATATATATTTAGCCCGACAGAACTTGGAAGAGGCTTTGGAGAAATATCCTGACAACCCTATGTTTCACCAGATTAAAAACTTTATGATAACGCAGGGACTGTATCGGTAAGAATTGAGTTAAAAAGAATTGTTTTGGTTTCGGACTGTGATTAACTTAAAGTTACAATGGAGAATGTGAAGATAGTTATCTTTTGTGCCCGGGGCGGGAGTCGAACCCGCACGCCCGGAAGGGCACTGGTACCTGAAACCAGCGCGTCTGCCAATTCCGCCACCCGGGCATGGGCACATTGAGAGTGGGCGCTCCAGGATTCGAACCTGGGACCTCTGCCTTGTAAGGGCAGCGCTCTAAACCACCTGAGCTAAGCGCCCCAAAAACTTTGGTAAGAATAAACAGGGATTTTGGGGCTATGAGTTCCCCTTCTAGTGGGCACTGTAGGATTCGAACCTGCGACCTCTGCCCTGTGAAGGCAGCGCTCTAAACCAGCTGAGCTAAGTGCCCACTCCCACCATTCTAAAACAAAGCAATGTAGGGAATCGGTTCCTAATTTTAGAGCCCTACTTCTGATTTAAGTTATAGCTCAGATTAAGGGTTATCATTCTGCCCGGTTCATAGACGGGCATACCAGCACTAAATGGGTTCCTCAAGTATGAAAGGTGTGTATAGTAAAGCTGGTTGGTTATGTTTCGTGCTTCTATGCCTGCAATCCATTTGCCTTTTTCAAATTGTATTCCGGCATCCAGTCTATACCAAGCGGGGGTGGTCCATTCGCCAAGTTCAGCGTCAACCCTGTTTTGGGCAGCATTATAAACTGTCCTTATGTAGGCTCTAAGCCCTTTCCACTCTGGGGAATTCACCTGTGCAAAGACCCTCAACGGGGCTATTTCTCCTAATGGACTCCAATCTTTGGTTTTGTATCCCATTGTATAGCGAGCACTTATTTCAGCAAGGTCTTTATATTTCGCAGTAGCGTACGTTCCTGAAACCATAGCATCAATATTGGTGTAAGTGGTGACCATCATCACTCCTCGCATCTCCCTTGCTAAATAGATGTAGTCTTTGACGTAATGGGTATATGCACCAATAGAGAAAGTCAGGCTGGAAGCCGATTTTGTACTGTAAGCAATTCTGAGCGTTGCCCGTTTAGGGGCTTTCAAGTATGGATTACCAAACCAAGATGGCTTGCCCATTCTTTTTAGGGTTATGTACAGATATTCATCTGGAACGGCGTCTTGCCCTATAGATGAAGCGATTGACAATCCTTTATGTTTGTATTGCAGAGTTGCCGTTATGGGGATAAAGAATCTTTGTGCAGAAGGTTCCTTATCTCCTATTTTCAGCAAATTGAGTCTTGATTGGTCACCCAAAATAACAGACGTTAAGCCACCTCTGACCTTAGCACTTAATGAGTTGCTAAAATTCTTTTCATAACTAAGTTGGGCTGAGATTGTGTGCAGCGAAGGAATCATATTTTGCGTCATTGTTTTGCCCATCA